>DATGGM010000348.1:0-28907 GCA_035308525.1 Bryobacteraceae bacterium | reverse complement strand
AGGCGCCGGTGAGTCCACGGGCGCGGCCGAAGAATTTGAGCAGGCCGAGCGGGGTCATATCGGGGTAGAGCGGACCGTTTTCGGGCAGATAGCCGAGGCGCTCGGCAGCGTCGATGCGGCGGGTGGCCACGTCGAGACCGGCGATGCGGGCAGTGCCGGCGCTGGGCGCGAGGTAGCCGGTCAGGATCTTCATGGTGGTGGATTTGCCGGCGCCGTTGGGGCCGAGGAAGGCGGCCACCTGGCCTTGCGGAATGGAGAAAGAGACATCGCGGATGGCGGCGAAGTCCGCGTAGAACTTGCTGAGGCCGAGGGCCTCGATCATGGGGGAGTTACTGGATGCTTGCATGCTTAAGTGGGGCTTATGGCGCAGTTTTCGCCTTTTGTTCTATCTAAATACCCCCCATTTTTTGGGTTCGCCGTGCGTTTTTCCGAGGTACGGCGGCTGGCTTCCGCCGGGCTGATGGGGCTCGGAGGGGGCTGGCCGTACATAGCCTTATGATGCCATAACGACCGGGCTCTATGTTGACCCGCCCGAGAGCAGTCTGGCGACCGGCGGCGGCCAGAGAGAGCATATTTGGCCGCAGATGGCAGATGGACGCGGATAAAACGAAAGCGGTGGAAAAAGGGATTATCGAACCGCGGCGGCACCCGCCTCGGCTACGGCGTGGTCGTTCGCCCGCGACCAGATTCCCTCCCGAGTCGACAACGGAGATATTCATCGGTTGCTTGATTTCCGCCGCCGATAAACGCCGATGGACGCCGATAAAACGACCTGCCAAGCCGAGGCAGAACGGCTTTTTCACTAACGATTGCCTTAGCTCGTCTGATCAATTACTTCCCTCAAACGCTGCGTCATAACTTCTGCTGTGAGGGAGCTCGTGGTGCGCGGCCGGATCAATTTCGAAGCTTCCAAATGCTACGCGCGCCGACAGGTCGTCCGGCATCTGCGACTCGATAACCAACTCCCAGAACGACGCGTCGGTTAAAACTGTTAGCTCGGACATCACCTGGAGCAGTCATCGAACCGCGGCGGCACCCGCCTCGGCCACGGCGTGGTCCTGGTCGCCCGAGCCGCCGCTGACACCTATGGCTCCCACAACTTTCCCTCTTTCTTTGAGAGGAATTCCACCGGCAAAGATCATGATGCGTCCATGATTCGAGGCATGAATGCCGAAGAACTGTCCTCCGGATTGGGAGTGGCCGGCGAGATCCCTGGTGGCGATATCAAAGGCACGCGATGTGAAAGCCTTATTGATTGAAATATCAATGCTGCCGATCCAGGCCCCGTCCATACGGACATGGGCGACCAGATTCCCGCCGGCGTCGACCACGGCGATATTCATCGGTTGCTTGATCTCCGCGGCCTTCTTCTCCGCCGCCGCAATTATTTTTCGGGCTGTCTCCAAATTGATCATGTGAAAAGTTCTCCAGGCCGCATGAGATCACAAACGCCGCGGCTAGTCAAGGTGACGGCTTGACACCGTTATAATTTTTTGATGACATAGCTCTCGCTAGGAGGACAGCGTTTATGGCTTCAAACCGCGGCTTGGCTTACATGGGACCGGGTAAGGTGGAGGTCCAATCCATCGATTTCCCCAAGCTGGCGTTAGGCTCGCGCAAGTGCGAGCACGGCGTCATTCTCAAGATCGTCACCACCAATATCTGCGGCAGCGACCAGCACATGGTGCGCGGACGCACAACGGCGCCGCATGGATTGATTCTGGGGCACGAGATCACGGGTGAAGTGATCGAGGCCGGGCGCGACGTGGAGTTCGTCAAAACCGGCGACCTGGTGTCGGTGCCATTCAACATCGCCTGCGGACGCTGCCGCAACTGCAAAGAGGGCAAAACGGGCATTTGCCTGCACGTCAACCCGGCGCGGCCGGGCGCGGCTTATGGCTATGTGGACATGGGCGGCTGGGTGGGAGGGCAGGCGGAGTACGTGATGGTGCCATACGCCGATTTCAACTTGCTGCGGCTGCCGGACAAGGCGCGGGCGATGGCGAAAATCAAAGACCTCACCCTGCTATCGGACATCGTCCCGACGGGCTATCACGGGGCGGTTTCGGCGGGCGTGGGGCCGGGCTCCATTGTGTACGTGGCCGGGGCGGGTCCGGTGGGGCTGGCGTGCGCAGTGAGCTGCCAATTGCTGGGCGCGGCGTGCGTGATCGTGGGCGACATGATTCCCGAGCGGCTGGCGCAGGCAAAAAGCTTCGGCTGCGAGGTGGTGGACCTGCGGAAAGACGCCACGCTGGCCGAGCAGATTGAGAAGATCGTGGGAATTCCAGAGGTGGAGTGCGCGGTGGATTGCGTGGGCTTCGAGGCGCGCGGCCACGGCAAAGACACCGTAGTGGAGCGGCCGGCGACGGTCCTGAACTCGGTGATGTCCGTGACGCAGGCGGGGGGAAGGATCGGCATTCCGGGCCTGTATGTGACCGACGATCCGGGCGGCGTAGACGACGCGGCCAAGACCGGCAATCTCAGCATCCGCATTGGACTGGGCTGGGCAAAGTCGCACGTATTCACTACGGGCCAGTGCCCGGTGATGCGCTATCACCGGCAGCTCATGCACGCGATTCTCTACGAGAAGTTCCACCCTGCCAAGGCTGTCAATGCCACTGTGATTTCGTTGGATCAAGCGCCGGAGGGCTACAAGGATTTCGATAAGGGGGCCGCGAAGAAGTTCGTGATCGATCCGCACAAGATGGTGGCGTAACGTGGCGGGAAGAACAGCACAATTGGCCGCAGATGGACGCGGATAAACGCGGATAAGACGACCTTACCGAAAGAAGGCTCGGCGGTTCGCCGGTTCGCTGCCTATCGGCCACTCCGGGGCCAGCGGAGGGTTGCGTCAGGCCAGAGTCTTACGATAAAGGCGACTGAATCGCAGCTTAAAATCGACCCAGACCCATGTCAGCGGGTCTCGGAACATGCGAACCTTCTTTCCCTCCCGAAACGATCGCGAAGAATAGTTTACGGGGATTTCGAGGGGCACATAGCCCTTGCGAACGAATTTGATGACCAGTTCGTGATCGAAATCGAACCGATTGCACGAGAATTCAAGTCCGAACAGGCAATCACGATGGAACACTTTGAACATCGTGAACGGATCCGTCATTTTCTGCCGGAAAAGGATGTTAATGAGACCGGTGAAGAACACGTGACCAAAATTCACGACGGCCGCCAACCCCTTCTGTCCCGCAAACCGGCGCATCTTCCAGGCTCCGCCATGCCTGGTGCCGAGGACAAACAGCGCCTGATGGGAAAGAATGGGCGCCAATAACTCCTCATAGTCGTTCAGATCGTATTCGAGGTCAGCATCCTGGATCAGCACGACGTCGCCACTGGCGTGGCGGAGACCCTCGCGTATGGCGTTACCTTTTCCGAGCGGCCGTTCCTGAAACACCAGCTTGACGCCGGGCTGAGTCCGGTATTGTGCGGCCAATTCCCGCGTGCCATCATTGGAGTTGCTCTCGATCACGATGATCTCCCGGTCTGTTCCGGGGAAGTCCTTCTTTAAGAGGGCGTCCATGAGAGTCGGAAAAGAATTCCTCTCATTGTAGGCTGCGACTATGATCGAACATTTGGGACCCTCGGGTAAATCGCCGCGCACGGCGGTGACAATCATGCCTGAAGTGGCAAGGCGGACCCGGAAGCCGGGCGCCGGCGTCAGCAACGTATGCACAAGTGAGATCGCGCGCGTGAGCGTTGTGGCGGGAGAGTCACAAGCGCGCCGATAGATGTGCTCAGGAGTGTACAGGCGCTTGTCACGGCGAACCAAAACGTCCCTGAAGCCGAAGCGCAGCAACAACAGTTGTATGGTAGTTTGGTCGAAATACAGGCGGTTTGCGTGCCGCCATTCCGTCCAGTCGCGGCCGAAGAACCGAGCAGGCCATGAGTTGACGCGGGGCACTGTCAAAAGCACGGGTGCACCCGGCCGAAGCGCTCTATGGATTGTTCGCAACAGTCCGCCAGGTTCGGGTTGGGTCTGTAACTGGTGCAGCATAATGGCTGCATCATAGGAACCGGAGCGGAACGAGGGATCAGTCTCTTCCGCCGGGTCAAGTTTCTCGGCCCGGAAACCATTAGCCCTGGCGTGAGCCAGAAATACTTCCGTGTCAACCCGCGAATGAGCGCCGCAGACTACTAACAGCGAGCCGGCGCTTACGCCGCGCCGCCGGAGAGCTTCGGTATAACGGGCGGTCGCGTCGCGCTCGGTAATATCGTCAACAGGAGTCTCGCCTCGGTCGATGGCCAGTTTGCGTTCCGGATAGAAGCCGCTAAAATCGGGCGCCGAGCGCGGGGTACCCAGGACCACGCATCCACAGCTCCGGCAACGCAGGATGGGGAGTCCGCGCACGACGAACATGTAGCCGAAATCGCTGGCCTCACATACGGCACAATGCATCTTAGGTGGCACAACCTGGGCACCCGGTGAGTAGGGGGGCCGCGTCCCTGCGCCTATAGATGCACAGTAATGGGGCGGAGCATGACATTCGGTTCAATGCGGCGACACCGATTGTATCAGCGTTTTGACGGCTACGGCTGGAGGCAGGCCGAAGGCTTGCCCACCTTACCAGATTCCGAGAGTGCGGAGCGTGTCGCGCAGCTTTTGCGGTTCACCTTCACCGTAATACGCCACATTTCCCTGGCGATCGATCAGGACGGTGGTCGGCCAGCTATTCACGCGATAGCTGGTGGATACTTTGTCGCTCTGATCCACGAGAGACGGGAGGGTGTAGCCGTACCGCGCGAGATATTCGCGGGCCAGTTCGGGAGCTTCCGCGTCGACGCCGAAGACCGCGAGGCCTTTTTCGTGCCCGGCACGATGCAGGAGCTCGATGGTAGGGAGCGCTTCGCGGCAGTATCCGCACCAGGTACCCCAGAAGTCCAGCAGTACGACTTTGCCGCGCAGACCGGCAAGGCGCACTTCCCGATTCTCCAAGTCGCGCAGCGTGAAATCAGGCGCGGGATTTCCCAGCAGCGAGACAGGCGCTTCGCGCGATAGCTGCCGCCGGTTGGTGGCTTGCGTTTTGGCTGGACTGTAGGAGAAGAGAGCGGCGTCGAGGGCCTCACCGGTGCGCGCCACCTGGTAAACGGTCCGGGTCTTGCGCGCCATGCCGCCGGAGGCCTCGGGCGGATCATCGTAGAGGTCTTTGCGGACGAGATGGGTGGCGTCATCGATCCACAACTCCTGCTTGACGCCGCGTTCGAGGTCGATTTGCACCACGGTACAGGCCGCGCGCTCAAACTGCTGGTGGCTGGTGATGGCGGGCGTGCCGCGCATCTTGTCCAACAGACCGTAAGTAAAGTGGCGGGCGGAGATATTCTTCGCCTGTGGCACGCGAGTGTACTGATTGGACAGCGGGAAGACCTCCCACTCGACGGCGCCATCGTCGATCAGGATGGACTCCTCGCCGGGGCCGCGCGTTTCGACGCGCAGGCGGTCGGGTGCCGAGTAAAGCAACGTGCGCGACTTTTCTGAACGGATCTCGCTTTTTCCGGTGGAGCGGTTGACGATCTCGGTGGACTCAAATCGGGCGGTAGAGAGTCCGCGATAGGTTGCGGCAACCTGGCCAAGGAGAGCCCGGGCAGCGGCGGTTCGGGCGAGTCCGGGCGGGGTTGCAGACGCGCGAAGAATTCGGCGCGACCGGGATCGGTGCGGCCGGATTCGTCGTTGTATTCGGAGCGAAAGGCGAGCAAGGCGCGGCCGTCGGGCTGCGGCACCAGTTGCATGCGCGTGGTTTTGAACCCATGCTTCCAGACGACCAGGGGGATACCGTTCCACAATTCGGCTTCAGCCTCACCCCAATCGCAATCGATGGGTTGGCAGGATCCCCAGACATGGACTATGGCGCGGCTGCCGTCGCGGCGCACGGTGAATTGCGTGACGCTGCCGGTTTGATGGTTTTCGTTGGTCCAGGTTCCGCTTAGCAGGTCCAGAGAGCTGGTTTGGGCCGCGAGGCAGGCGGGTAGAAATAGCAGGATGGTTCTCATGCGTCCCTCTCTCTTACGAACAGTATGACGTGTTATTGTCTTCGACGTGGGACCGGATTTCTCAGCGCCGAGGAGTGTGGCGTATGGCGCCGCCTTCATTGTGGCGCTCTTAACGGCATGGACCACAGGCATGCTTGGACATGGGTTCAACACGCGGACCGTTATTACGCAGGAGGCCCGGCTATCGGCAGCATTTTCGCGGTTGCGACCACCGCGATATCGACATCGGCGCGGCGGGCAGCTTCGTGGGGGCAGTAAGTTATGCGTTTCCCTATCTTGGGGAGTTGCCATGGGTTGCAATTGGAGACAGGGACTCGTTAATCCGCGTCCATGTGCCGCCATATATATCTTTCTTCGGCGCAATAAAAAGAAGAACCAGATGTTGGCCGCAGATGGACGCAGATAAACGCGGATAAGACGCCCTTACTGTAGAAAGGCCCGGGCGGTCTTGGTGAACTCGGGCCAGCGGGCTCCGCCTATGGGGCCGTGGCCGGAGCCGGGGACGATCCAGAGGCTGGATTGGGGGATGGCGGCGGCCATGTCCACGGAGATCTGGACGGGATAGAAGGGGTCGCGGTCGCCCTGGATGATGAGGGTGCGGGCGGTGATTCCGGCGAGCTCCCGCGGGGTGAAATTCAGATCGTCGTAGCTATCGGCGAAGGCTCTGGCCTGGGCGAAGATGCGGTCGATCTGGGGCTGACCTCCGGGATGGCGGCGGCGCATCTTCTCCTGCTCTTCGGGCGAAAGAAGATCGAAAGTGTAGTTGCGCATGATGGGGCGGGCCTGGTCGGGAAAGTGACTAGTGGCGCTAACCAGCACCATGGCTCTGACGCGGCCGGGATGGCGAGTGGCCAGATGGAGGAGAACGTTGCCGCCGCCGCTGACTCCCAGGCCTTTGAAGGCTGTCACGCCGAGACGATCGAGCAGTAACCGGATATCGCCGGCTGCCTGGTCGTGACGGAATGTGCCGAGGGGATTGGCGGAGCGGCCGTGGCCGCGCAGGTCGGGGACGATCACGTGGAAATCGGCGGCCCATTCGGCGGCCAGGGGCGCCCAATCGAGGCTGGATCCGCCGAAACCGTGCAACAGGATGAGGGGCTCTCCCGCGCCGTATTCTTCGTAGTAGAGTTCAACGCCATCATTGGACTGCATTCCCGACAGTTTACACCGACGGGATAATACCCCATATATGGCGGAGTTAACCTGAGTTAACCAAAAACACTATAGAGTGGTGTTCCGAGACATGCCACGATGAGCCAACGGTGAACCAGCATGAAGCGCATCATACGACTCTTTGCCAGTGAGGAGTGCGGACAGGATCTGGTCGAATATACGTTGTTGATCGCCTTTGTGGCGTTGAGCACCGCGGGCCTGTTCATGAACGCAGGCGCAAACGCAGATCAAGCCTGGTCGTCAGCCAACAGCGTTCTGGCCACCGCAGCCGCCGATGCAGGGGGCGCGCAGCCTGCCGGCGGGGGCGGAGGCGGCGGCGGTAATCAAGGCGGTGGCGGGGACGGCGGCGGCCATCATGGCGGCGATGGCGGCGGGGATGGCGGCGGACACTAGAAGCATTCCCGCGCCATAACATCCAAACAAGCAATATGTAGCGTGCAGTACAATACTGGGGTGGCATCCAGGCTGGCCGTATCTTTCTTATGGATTGCGGCGGTCCTTGCCGCGGCTACTATTGACGGCGTTGTCAAAGACCCCAGCGGCGCGGCGGTTGCCGATGCGGCAGTCATCCTAAAAAACGCCGACACCTCACAAACCGAGAACGGGCTTACCGACGCGCAAGGACGATTCCACTTCGCGGAAGTAACTCCCGGCAAGCACACTATCACGGTGCAGCGGGACGGCTTTGAAGACGCCGGGCAGGCCGTCGAAGTGGGCGAGGCTCCGGTGTCGCTCTCCTTTACGCTAAAGATTGCCGTGCAGCAGACAGTGGTGGAGGTGGCCGGCAAGCGCTCGCCGTTTGCAAACTCCGATCCGAATTATGTGGCGCTGCGCAACGGGTCGCCGGGGGCGCAGATGCGCGTGACTAATTTGATCCTGAAACGCGACGCCGCTACATTTACTTTCGCTTCAGGCCAATTCAGCTTCCTGCCGCCGGTGCTGGGCCGCGTGGCGGCGGGAGTTTTTACGGGCGAAGGGACATTTCACCTGGAGCCCGCCATGGCTGTGGAGCGGTCCGCCATGCGGCAGATCTCGGGCGATCAGACGGTGGACGAAGCGTTTCGTTCGGCGGTGCTGTGGTTTACGGACGATACATTCGACGAGGTCAAACGGCAGGCGCAGGCCACCGACGAGGCACCGCCACCGGGCGGCGCTTGGCATGAAGCGTGGCGCGAGTTCCGAGGCCGGGCGCGGCACAGAACCGAAGCTCCGCGCAGCATGATGGAATACTATCTGCAAGACACGGAGATCAAGAACTACGAGGCGGAGATACTGGCGGGTCTTTATAACCGCAACGAGGCGGGCGCGTTTCTCGCCAGCATTCACGGCGGCAAGCATTCCGACCTGAGGTTCTTTATCAACCCACGGGGAGCGCTGCCGTTTTTGCCGTCGCCCGAAGAGGTGGCGCTGGTCAACTTCGATCCGGGTGGAACGCAGGACGGCATCTGGTATCTGACGCATTACGCGGAAGAGTGGAATTCGGGACGCGCCAGCAACACAGAGAACCGACACACGGTAGCGGGAGAGCACTACCGCATCGAGACGGCGATCGGGAGGAACGATCACCTTTCGGCGACGTGCGCGGTGCAACTGAAGGCGCTGACGGCGGGCGCGCGGGTGATCAGCTTCGGGCTGCTGCCGCGGCTGCGAGTGACTCGGGTCACTTATAAGGACCACGACATTTCATTTATTCAGGAGAGCCGGCGGGAGGACGGATCGTTCTACGTGATTATGCCGGAGGGTATGGCGGCGGGGCGGAGTTATACGGTCGGCATTGAGTATGAGGGCGACAAGGTCGTGGAGAAAGAAGGCTCGGGTAATTTTTCGGTGGGAGCGCGCACGAGCTGGTATCCCAGCTTGAACGCATTCACGGATCGCGCCACTTACGACCTGACCTTCAAGGTACCCAAGCAGTACACACTGATCGGCGTCGGCAAGCTGGACAAGGAATGGAAGGAAGATGAGTACGCGGCATCCCATTGGGTCTCGGACGTGCCGCTGGCGGTGGCGGGCTTCAATTACGGCTTATTCAAGAAGAAGTCGGTGTACGACAACGTCACGAAGTACGAGATAGAAGCCTATGCCACCAGCGAGGTGCCCGATTATCTGCGGCATCACAATGTGAACCTGATGCCCGGCAACCCCTACTCGATGGGTGGAAGCCCCCCGCAGGAGCAGAATTTGAGCCCCAGCGCGATGGCACAGAGCGCGCTGGTGGACGCGCAGAACGCGGTGCGGGTGTTCGACGCCTGGTTCGGGGAGGCGCCGTACGGGCGGATCGCGATAACGCAGCAGCCAGCGTTCAACTTCGGACAGTCGTGGCCCACGCTGGTGTATCTGCCGGTGAGCGCGTTTCTGGACAGCACGCAGCGCTGGATGCTGATGGGCGGCGGGGCGTTCCGGTTTGGGGACTTCATCCAGGAAGTGACGCCGCACGAGGTGTCGCACCAATGGTGGGGCCACATGGTGGGGTGGGCTTCGTATCACGACCAATGGCTGTCGGAGGGCTTCGCGGATTTCTCCGCCGGCTTATTCCTGCAACAGACGGAGAAAGATCCGGGGAAATACCTGAAGTATTGGGAGCGGGCGCAGCAGACTATCACGGAAAAGAATAACTACGGAATGCGCGCCAATGACGCGGGGCCACTCTGGATGGGTATCCGGCTGAATACTTTCAAGAGCGGACAGGCCTACCGGCGCCTGATTTATCCCAAGGGCGGCTATGTGCTGCACATGCTGCGCTACCTGATGTACGACCGCGAAACGGGAGATAAGAACTTTATTGCCATGATGCACGACTTTGTGGCGACTTATCTGCATAAGAATGCGTCGACGGAATCGTTCAAAGCGGTGGTGGAGAAACATATGCAGCCGGGGCTCGACCTGGAGCGGAACGGCAAGATGGATTGGTTCTTTCGCGAGTGGGTGTACGGCACGGAGCTGCCGAGTTACAGGATGGAATACGCGCTGGCGCCGGAGGCGGACGGCAGATTCATGTTTACGGCTAAGATCACGCAGAGCGGGGTGTCTTCGCGCTTCGTGATGGGGGTGCCGATTTACTTCGACTTCGACGGGCACGTGGTGCGGGCCGGCGAGGTGGCGCTGCTGGGAAACCAGACCTCCAACGAGGTAAAATTGCGGCTGCCCAAAAAGCCCAAGCGGGTGCTGCTGAATGCCAATCACGATGTACTGGCGGCGGAATCGACTGTGAAGGAGATATAGGCGATGATGACGCGGCGGCAAATGCTGAAGGCGGCCGGCGCGGTTCCGGTGGCGGCGGCGCTGGGACGCGCGGAAACGGCGGCTCTGGGGACGTTCGATTATTCGCAGGTGGAGCTGCTGGACAGCCCGCTGCGGCGGCAGTTCGACGCCAATCACGCTTTCTTCCTGAAGCTCAGTGAAGACCGCATGTTGAAGATTTACCGGCAGCGCGCGGGGATGGCCGCTCCGGGGCCGGATATGGGCGGCTGGTACGACGACTTTTGTCCGGGCGCGCATTTCGGCCAATATGTTTCGGCGCTGGCGCGGTTTGCGAGGTCCACGAATTCCGCGGAGACCGGCGCCAAGGTGCGGCGGCTGGTGCGCGGCTTTGCCGAGACACTGGACCCATCGGGGAAGTTTTTTGTGGACCTGCGGTATCCCGGATACACCTACGACAAGCTGGTGCTGGCGCTGATCGACGCGCACTCTTACGCCGGCGACACCACGGCGCTGCATGTCCTGAGCGAAATGACCCGCGCCGCTTTACCGCACATGGCGGACCATGCCCTGACTCCCGAGGAGGCGCAACAGCGGCCGCACAAGGACGAGACTTACACCTGGGACGAGACGTATACTTTCGCGGAGAACCTGTTCCTGGCTTACGAGCGAACGGGCGATCGGAAGTATCACAACTTAGGCGAGAGGTATTTACTGGATCGCGGATTTTTCGATCCGCTGGCGGAGGGAAATAACGTACTGACAGGCGTGCATGCCTATAGCCACGTGAATGCGCTGGGATCCGGGATTCAGGGATATTTAAAGCTGGGCGATGGGAAGTATTTGCGAGCGGTGAAGAACGCGACGGATATGATCCTGAAGGATCAGAGCTACGCCACGGGAGGCTGGGGTCCCAATGAGAGCTTCGTGGAACCGGGCAAGGGGGAGTTGGGGGCCAGCCTGCGCGACACTCACAGACACTTTGAATCAGGCTGCGGAAGCTATGCGCACTTCAAGCTGATGCGCTATCTGCTGGCGATCACGCGCGAATCGCGGTACGGCGACAGCATGGAACGGGTGCTGTATAACGTGGCGCTGGGGATTCTGCCGATCCTGGAAGATGGCTCGACGTTTTATTATTCCGACTATCATTCTTCGGCGCGCAAGAGCTATATCCGGATCATTCCGGATGCGACTTACCGGTGGGACAAGGACGACCGCTGGCCGTGCTGTTCGGGGACATTGCCGCAACTGGCGGCGGATTACGGGATCAGCGCTTACTTGCGGGCGGGGGACGGTGTGTACGTCAACCTGTATGTGCCTTCGCGAGTGACCTGGAAGGGCTGCTCCGTTCTGCAAGAGACGGATTATCCCGCGGGCAGCGAGGTGACTCTGACCGTGGCGACTAAATCGCCGGCGGAGTTCACGATTTACCTGCGGATTCCGGCTTGGGCGGGTAAGGGTACACGGGTAGGGGTCAACGGGCGGCGAGCGAGCGGCGAGTTATCGCCAGGTTTCTTTGCTGTTCGCAGGACCTGGAGATCGGGCGACAGGATCGAGCTCGAAATCGATCAGAGTTTACAATACGAGCCGGTGGACGGCCAGACTCCCAGCCAGGTGGCGCTGCTGCGCGGGCCGCAAGTGATGTTCGCGCTGGCAGAGACGCAACCCAAGTTGTCGCGAAAGCAGTTGACCTCGGCCAAGATCGAGAAAGCGGGGGATGACTGGCGGGCACGGACGGAGACCGGCGACATCCGGCTGCGGCCGTTCGGCGGGATTCGCGACGAGGTCTATCAGACTTACTGGGAAGTTACCGGGTGAGCGCGTTATAGACCTGGAAGGCCAACTTCTCGGGTTCCAGGTCGGTGCGGTTGCAGAGAATGACTATGGTCAGGTTGTCCGCCGGGAACCGCTCAATGACGGTGTGGAAGCCCATGGTGCTGCCGGTGTGCCACATGCGGGGGTGGTCCTGGTAGGGATCGAGAAACCAGCCGAAGCCGTATGAGACGGGCTTGCCCGGATGGAGGTTGTCTGCATTGGGCGCGGCGGGCCAGTGGGGTTCCGATCGATCGTTGAGTTTGACGGGTGTCAGGGCCGGGCGCATTTCGGCATCGCTCAACAGGGCGTGGCTCTGGAGCGCCGCATCCCATTTGGCCAGATCTTCGAGATTGGAGTAAATGCCGCCGTCGCCCAAGGTGGCCGAGGTCGAGGATTGATCGGTTTCGACGAACTTATCGTCCTGGCGGGTGTGGCCGTAAGCGCGATCGGGCACTGTGTTCTTCCCGTTGACGTAGGCCAGGGTGCCATCCATGCGCAACGGCTTGAAGATCCGGCCGTGCAGGAACTGGCCATAGGTCTGTCCGGAGACGCGCGCGACGATCGACCCTAACACGACATATCCCGAGTTACTGTAAGCCCAACTGGTCCCCGGCGCGAACTTACCAGCAGGCTGATGCTCGAGCAACTCCAACACTTCGTTGTCTTGAATCTGATGCTGGGGAGTCCAGGCGGGGTCCTGCATCAGGTCTTCGTAATCCGGCAGGCCCGCGGTATGGGTGAGCAAGTGACGGATGGTGATGGCGCGTGCGTAGGCTGGAAAGCCGGGCAAGATGTCGGTCAGGCGGGTGTCATAGCGGAGTTTGCCATCGTGCACGAGCAGCATGACGGCCATGGCGGTGAACTGCTTGGTGAAGGATGCCAGGCGGAAATCGGTGGCAGGGTCAATGGGGGCCATGGCGCGGAGATCGCGGACGCCGAAGCCGTGCTGATAGACAGTATGGCTATTGCGGCGCACCAGGACGGCCAGCCCGGGAGATTTGGCGTCCGTGAGGGGCGCGAACAGGCGATCGAGATCGGCCGCCGGTGCGGCGCGCAGGCCCGCTAGAACGGCCAGTAGCAGCAGCTTGCTCACAGTTCGGCCACCAGCTTGGCGAGCAGCGCGGTGCGGTCGGCGATGCGGTCGAGGAGGATGCTCTCATTCAGCGCGTGGGCGCCCTCGCCGACGGCGCCCAAGCCATCGAGGGTGGGGACGCCCAGTGCGGCGGTGAAGTTGCCGTCGGAACCGCCGCCGACGGATGACTCGTCGAGTTCGACGCCCAGGTCGCGGGCAAGCCCCTGCGCTTTGCGAAAAAGCCGCACGATGGCGGGCGAGCGTTCGAGCGGCGGCCGGTTCAAGCCGCCGGAGACCTCGATGGTGCAGCGCCTATCGAGCGGACGCAGCGCTCGGAACCTGCGATCGACGGCGGCAGCATCCTTCAAACGGACCACGCGCATATCGACCTCGACACGGGCCTCGGCAGCCACCACGTTGACGCGAGTGCCTCCGGACATCACGCCGGGATTCACGGTGATGCCGCGCCGCAGGTCGGTAAATGCCGCGATCTTGCCGATCTGGTGGCACAACTCGAGGACGGCGCTGGCTCCGCCTGTAAAATCGAGGCCCGAATGGGTGGCCTTACCGCGCACCGTCAGGGTGTAGCCGCCGATGCCTTTGCGGGCGGTCTTCAGCTTGCCGTCCAACCCGGTGGAGGGCTCGAGCACCAGCACGGCGTGGCTGACCCGGGCATTGGCCTCGGTCAGCTTGCGCGACGATTCACTGCCGACTTCTTCGTCGGAATTGATCTGCATGACGACTTTGCGCGCTACAGGCACTTCCAGATCGCGCAGGATGCGCATGGCGTAGATGAAGAAAGCGATGCCAGCCTTCATATCGAGCACGCCGGGTCCCCACAGGCGGCCACCGGACTGGCGGAAAGGCATAGAGGCGAGCGTTCCCAACGGCCAGACGGTATCTGAGTGTCCGAGCGCGAGAATGCCGCCTTGATTGCGCTGTTTTTTCCGGCCGGACAGTTCGAACTCGTATAGCAGATGCCGCCCGAAGCGTCCGCCGGGGATGGTCTTGACGCGGGCGAAGGAGGGCGCCACATCGCCCAACAGGTCCACAAAGCGGTTGACGGCCGCGGGATCGTCACTCGGCGATTCGCATTCCACCAACTCGCGGATCAACGCCACGATCTGCTTCTGGCGCGCGCGGGCTTGAGAGAGTATAGAATCCACGGCTGCTATAATAACGAGATTCATGCCCTGTTTGGATATCAACCAGATCCGCGCAATCCTTCCGCACCGCTATCCCATGCTGCTGGTGGATCGAATTATTGAGTTAGAAGACGAGCGGATCGTGGGCATCAAGAGCGTCACGCAGAACGAACCTTTCTTTCAAGGCCATTTTCCGGACTTCCCGGTGATGCCGGGGGTGCTGATCGTGGAGGCTCTGGCGCAGACGGCCGGGGTGCTGGTGCTGAGCCACGTGCCGGACAGGCATCGCAAGCTGGTGCTGCTGGCATCCATCACCAGCGCCAAATTCCGGCGGCCGGTGGTTCCGGGCGACACGCTACGCCTGGAGATGGCGGTGCTGCGGCGCAAGGCCAGCGTGGCGGTGATGGCGGGCAAAGCGACCGTCGACGGGCTGGTGGTGGCCGAGGCGGAGATGATGTGCAAGCTGGCCGACAAGGAAGAAGCGGAAACGCTTTCCTGATCGATGCCGGTCCATCCCACCGCGATTGTCTCGGACACAGCGCACATCTCCGAGATGGCCGACATCGGCCCCTATTCGATTGTCGGCGACGATGTGACGATCGGCGCCGGCACGTGTTTGACGGCGCATGTTTACACGGAAGGGCCGCTACACATTGGCGAAGACAACATCTTTTTCCCGTACAGCACGGTGGGGGTGGCGTCGCAGGATCTGAAGTACAAGGGCGAGCGAGCGGAGACGCGCATCGGAAACCGGAACAAGATCCGGGAGTTTGTCACGATCCACCGGGGCACGGAGGGCGGCGGGCTCGAGACCAGTATCGGCGACGACAACCTGTTGATGGCTTACGTACACGTGGCGCACGATGTCAAGGTTGGTAACCGGGTGGTGCTGGCGAACGCCGTCACTCTGGGCGGACACGTGACGGTGGGCGACTGGGCGGTGATCGGAGCATCCACGGGCGTACACCAGTTCTGCCGGGTGGGAAGGCACTCGATTATCGGGGGGTACAGCGTGGTCACGCAGGATGTGCTGCCATTCTCGAATACGGTCAGCGAACGCGGCGTCCGGGTGTTCGGCGCCAACCATACCGGCCTGAAACGGCGCGGGTTCGAGCACGCCACCATCGAGAAGCTGCAGACGGCTTTGCGGCTGTTGACGCGCGCGGGACTGAACACGTCGCAGGCGGTGGAGCGGATTCGGGCGGAGATCGCGGAGTGCGCCGAGGTGGACGAACTGCTGGCGTTTATCGGGGAGTCCAAGCGGGGAGTGATCAAGTGACGGCCGCGCCGGAAGCGAGCGAGTGAAGTACGGGCTGATCGCCGGCAACGGACGTTTTCCGCTGCTGGCTCTCGAGAGTGCGCGGCGCCTGGGCCACGAGGTGGTGGTGCTGGCGATTCAGGAAGAAGCCTCGCCGGAAGTGGCGGCGCTGGCCGCCAAATGTCACTGGCTCTCGCTGGGCCAGCTCAGCAGGCTGATCGAAATCCTCAAAGAAGAGGGGATCGGCGAAGTGGTAATGGCGGGACAGGTGAAGCACGCCAAGATCTTTTCGTCGATCCGGCCGGACTGGCGGCTGATCAAGCTGCTGGCTTCGCTGCCATCCAAGAATACCGACGGGTTGATCGGCGGGGTGGTGAAGGTGCTGGCCGACGAAGGCATCCAACTGCGGGATTCGACGGCCCTGCTGAAACCGCTGCTGGCCGACCGCGGCGCGATGACCCGGCGCAAACCGGACGCGCGGGAAGAAGCGGACATGGCTTACGGGCGCAAGGTGGCGGCGGCGCTGGCCGGTTTCGACGTGGGACAGAGCGTGGCGGTGTGCGAGCGGGCCGCGGTGGCTCTCGAAGCCATGGAAGGCACCGACGCGGTTTTGCGACGGGCGGCGAGCCTGGTCAACGGGCGTCCGTTGACGCTGGTGAAAGTATCGCACCGGCGGGGGCATTTACTCTTCGATGTGCCGGTGGCCGGGCTGGACACTATCACGGTGATGCACGAGACCGGCACGACCGCGATGGCGGTAGACGCGGGGCGCACGCTGCTGCTCGACCGGGAGGAAATGCTGGCGCGCGCCGATGAAGCGGAAATCGCGATTGTGGGGCTGGATCCCGATGCATAGAATCGCGGTGATCGGGGCGGGACAGTTCGGGCAGCATCATTGCCGGATCGTGCGGCAGTCGGGGCGGGCGGAGTTAACGGCGGTGGTGGATACGGACCCGGCGCGCGCGGAAATCGGGGACTTCCGCCAACTGGAAGGCAAGGTGGATGCGGCCATCGTGGCCACACCCACGTCGGCGCACACGGAAATCGGGTGCTGGCTGCTGGAGCACGGGATCGACGTGCTGGTGGAGAAGCCGATGGCGCCGGATGTGGAGGCGGCGGACCGGCTGATCGCGGCCGCCGAGCGGAGCGGGCGGATCTTGCAGGCGGGCCACCTGGAACGGTTCAATCCGGCGGTGATGGCGCTGGAGGGCCGGGTCACTTTACCGCTGTTTTTTGAGATCCACCGGCTGAGCCTGTTCAGCCCGCGGAGCCTGGACGTGGACGTGATTCTGGACCTGATGATCCACGATATCGACATCATTCTGGGGCTGACGGGGGCGGAGCCGGAGGAGGTGCGGGCGGCGGGGGTCTCGATTTTGTCGGCCAAAGTGGATATCGCCAACGCGCGGCTGCAGTTTCCCAACGGGTGCGTGGCCAACCTGACGGCCAGCCGGGTCTCCACAGAGCGGGTCCGCAAGCTGCGACTTTTCCAGCCACAACAGTATGTTTCGCTGGACTACGCGAAGCAGGAACTGGTGATTTTTTCGGTCGGGGAAAACCGGCAAGTATCTTTTGTACCGGTGGCGGTGGCGAAATCCGAACCGCTGCAATTACAGTTCGACGGCTTCCTCGATAGCGTGGAAACACGCAAATCTCCGAAAACCTCGGGGCGCACGGCGCGTCAAACATTAGGGGTAGCTCTGGCCATTCTTGATAAAATCAAGGAACACTCGGAGATAGTCTCTCAGTCGCTGGCAGGTGGATGGAAACTCTAGTGAATACCCCGGTGGATGGTCCGCCGGAATTGAATCTGCTGACCAATTGGGAGGCAGACCGGGGACGTGTGCGCGAGGCGGGATTGCTGTCCATCGCGGCGCACGCGGCGGCGATTGTGGCCCTGATTCTGATGCCGCGCAGCCTGATATCGCCGCCGCATCGTACAGCAACTCAAATTACACCGCTGATCGAACCACCTACGGAGCTGACCCAGAAGGCGCCCAACAAGGGTCCCATCGCGAAGGAAGTCACGGTGGAGGCTTTGCAGCCGCGCCCGAAGTTGCAAGCGCCGCGCACGCCTCCCGCGACGACGCGGCCGGTGGCGCAAATCAAGGCTCCCCCGCAGCCGCCGCCGGCGCCGCTGCCGGAACCCCCGAAGATCGAGGCCGGGAATCGCGAGGCACAACCTCCGCGGGCACTGCCAGCGGGGCCTCCGGTGATCGAGGCCATGCCGCCGCAGATTCAGGACCAGGAGAAGCCTAAACTGGCGTTTGAAGCACCCACTGCGCCGCCGCCGTCGGGGGGAACAGGACGGATTGCGCGGCCGGACACGTCGGTGGAGGGAGCTATCAAAGAACTGACGCACTCGGGCTCGCAAGGCGGCCTGACGGTGAGCGACGATAGCGGCGACGTGGGCGTGGGAGGAATTGGACCCGGGCTGAACCTGCCGCCTTCAGCGGGCCGGGCGGCCAGCGCGCTGGAATTGCTCAGCGATCCCAAGGGAGTGGATTTCAAGCCGTACCTGATTCAAGTGTTGGCCAGCGTGCGGCGGAACTGGTTTGCGGTGTATCCGGAGAGCGCGCGGATGGGATTGCGCGGGAGGGTGGAAGCGGAGTTCGTGATCGCGAAAGACGGCAGTATCCCGAAGCTGGTGCTGGTGCTGCATTCGGTCCCGGCGCTGGATCGCGCGGCGGTGGCCGGCATCGACGCATCCCACCCGTTCCCGCCGTTCCCGAGGGAGTTCACGGGCGACCGCATCGTGCTGAAGCTCACGTTCAGCTATAACATGCCGCGGGACAGGCGGCGGTAGGGAGCGGGCGGCGATCTACGGCCGCGCTTCCCCCGCGATGGCGATGGCCCGCAGCTCGCGCCGCAGGACCTTGCCAACCGGAGTTTTGGGCAGGTCGCCGCGAAATTCAATCATGCGGGGCACCTTGTAATTCGTCAGATTCCGGCGGCAGAAGGCGACGATCTCATCCGCGGAGAGGGATGGGTCCCGGGACACGACGTAGGCCTTGACCACCTCCCCGGCGATCATATCCGGGACGCCGATCACACCGCATTCCACGACACCGGGCACCGCGGCGATCACGTTTTCGATCTCGTTGGGGTATACGTTGAAGCCGGAGACCAGAATCATGTCTTTCTTGCGGTCGGTGATGCGCAGGTAACCGTTGCCGTCCATGACGCCGATGTCGCCGGTACGCAGCCAGCCATCGGGGCTGAAGGCGGCGGCCGTCTCAGCGGGCATGTGCCAATACCCCGCCATCACCTGGGGACCCTTCACAGAGATTTCGCCCTCGTTACCGGGCGGCAGCTGGCGGCCCTGGTCGTCCAGGATGGCAACGTCGGTGGAAGGCAGCGGCAGCCCGATGGAAGCCGAGAACTCCTCGCGAAGGGGACAACAGGAAACGAACGGGGAAGTCTCGGTCATGCCGTAACCCTGGGATATGGGTTTCCCGGTTACGGCGCGCCAGCGTTCGGCGACGGTGCGGTGCACGGCGGCGCCGCCACCCAACACCAGCTTCAGGCGGCTGAAATCGAGAGACGCAAAGCCGGGCGCATTCAGCAGCGCGTTGAAGAGCGTGTTGACGCCCGTTATGGCAGTCCAGGGAGTGGCGGCCAGCTCCTTCACGAAAGCCGGGAGGTCTTTCGGATTGGTGATGAGCACGTTCGCGGCCCCCGCCTGCATGAACAGGAGGCAATTAGCGGTCAGGGAAAAGGCGTGGTACAAGGGCAGGGCCGTGATCACGGTTTCGCCGCCTTCTTCCAAGATACCGGTGCCCCAGGCGCGCGCCTGGAGCATGTTGGCGATCAGGCCGCCGTGGGTCAGCATGGCGCCCTTGGATTTTCCGGTGGTGCCGCCGGTATATTGCAGGAAAGCGATGTCCGGATGGCCCGGCGCGGCCTCGTCGAGGGGGGCGGAAGCGCCGCGAGCCAGGGCAGCGCGTAAGCCGACGGCGCCGCCGATTTGCCACTGCCGGACCAGTTTTTTTGCGCGCTTGACGACCAGGTTGACTATCAGGCGCCGCGGAAAAGGCAACAGATCGCCCACCTGGGTGGTGACCACGTGGCGCACGGCGGTGTTGGCGAGTGCCTTCTGCAACACGTGGGCGAAGTTCTCCAGAATGACGACGGCTTCCGCGCCGGAGTCCTTGAGCTGATGCTCCAGCTCGCGCGCAGTGTACAGGGGATTGATGTTGACCACGATCATGCCGGCGCGCAAGATGCCGAACATGGCGATGGGATACTGCAGCACATTGGGCAACATCAGCGCGACGCGGCTGCCTTTGGGCAGACCGAGCGATTGCAGCCAGGCGGCGAAATCGCGGCTCAGGCGGTCGAGCCGGGCGTAGGTAATGGTGGCGCCGAGATTGCGGAAAGCAGGGCGATCCCGGAACTTATGGCAGGCTTGCGCCAGCATGTCGTTGATCGAAGCATATGCATGCAGGTCGATCTCGGCGGGCACGCCGGCGGGGTAACTGTGCAACCAGATTTTATCCACTCGTTTGACCTCCTCGGAACGGGCCGCAGAGGCGTCTAAAAACAAGTATCTACAGTTTCATACCCGATTATACCGCTTAGCGCCGAATGTGGCGTTCCGGCGGGATTGCTCTCCTGGTTGCCCACCGAATCCTGATCGTTTCCTAACGACTTATTTATGCCGCGGCATCTACGTTGGAAAGTGAAGAGATGCGCGGCACCTTGACGGATTTGCGCGACACCACGCGTATACCGCTCGCCCCTGGCCCCCTGGAAGTGGTGGTGCCGTACAGCAATCCATGGCTGGCGGCGGAGTCCTTGTCGGCAGTGGCGGGATGGTTGCAGGGCTTCGAGGCCAAAGTCACTTTAATGGCGGTGCATGTGCTGCCGTATCCCGCGCCGCTGGAGGCGCAGGCGGGCATCCGGAAGCGCCTGGAAGCGGAACTCGCGACGGTGGCGCGGGCCAGCGACGTGTCCGCGGAGGTGAGGCTGGCATTCGCGCGCGATCGCGATCAGGCTTTCCTGGGCCTATTGGGGAGCCGATCGCTGGTGGTGGTGGGGACGCGGGAGCGCTGGTGGAAAACTCCCGAAGAACGCCTGGCGCGCAAGCTGGCGGCGCACGGCCACAGCGTAGCGTTAGTTAGGATTAAATGAAAATTATGCTGGACCTTTTCTTTGTGGTGATCACGATTCTGTTCTTCCTGATCAGCTGGGCCTACGTGAAGGGCTGCGACCGCCTCTAGGGGATTAGTTATGGAATACGTCATCGCTGTAGTTATTGCCGCGGCCGTGGGCGCCTACCTGATCTATGCGCTGTTGCGCCCGGAGCGTTTTTAGGTTCCCATGACACCAACCGGACTTCTTCAGATTGCGATCTACTTCCTGATCCTGTTGCTGCTGACCAAGCCGATGGGATCGTTTATGGCGCGGCTCTTCGAGGGCGAGCGCACCTTCCTGCACCCGGTGGTACGGCCGCTCGAGCGGCTGGTCTACAAGCTCAGCGCCGTGGACGAAAACCACGAACAGCGTTGGACCGAATACGCCGCGTCGCTGCTGGCGTTCAGCCTGGTGGGGATCCTGCTCACTTACCTGATCCAGCGGGTGCAGGGAATGCTGCCGTTTAATCCGCAAGGCTTCGGCGGTAAGCTGATTTCGCCCGACCTGGCGTTCAACACGGCGGTGAGTTTCGGGACGAACACCAACTGGCAGGCCTACACGCCGGAAACTACGGTCAGCTATTTCACCCAGATGGTGGGGCTGGCCGTGCACAACTTCACTTCCGCGGCGGCGGGCATCGCCACGGCCATGGCGATGGTGCGGGGATTCTCGCGGCGGTCGGCCAGTTCGATCGGCAATTTCTGGGTGGATATGACGAGGGCCACGCTGTACCTGTTGATGCCTCTCTCGATTGTGGGAGCGATGCTGCTGGTGGGGCAGGGGTGCATTCAGAATTTCAAGCCGTATGACAAGGTTGCCACGCTGGAAGGCGCGGCGCAGACCATCGCGCAAGGGCCTACCGCTTCGCAGGAAGCCATCAAGATGATCGGCACCAACGGCGGCGGCTTCTTCAACGCCAACTCCGCGCATCCGTTCGAGAATCCCACGCCCATTGCGAACTTTCTGCAACTGCTGATGATCTTTATGATCCCGGCGGGCCTAACGTACACGTTCGGAAAGATGGTGCGCGACACGCGCCAGGGATGGGCGCTGTTGGCCGCCATGAGCGTGGTCTTTCTGGCGGGCGTTTTCGTGGTGTACCCGGCGGAGCAGTCCGGCAATCCCAACCTGACCAAGCTGGGGGTGGAGAGCGCCGCCAGCGCCACGCAACCGGGCGGCAACATGGAAGGCAAGGAGGTGCGTTTCGGCATCCCCGCTTCGGCCCTGTTCGCGGTGGTCACGACCGACGCGAGCTGCGGAGCCGTGAACGGCATGCACGACAGCTACACACCGCTGGGCGGCCTGGTTCCGCTGGTGAACATCCAGCTAGGCGAGGTCATTTTCGGCGGCGTGGGCGCGGGCCTGTACGGGATGCTGATGTACGCCATTCTGGCCGTGTTTCTGGCGGGGCTGATGGTGGGCCGGACGCCGGAGTATCTGGGCAAGAAGATCGAGCAGAAAGAAGTGAAGATGGCCATGCTGGCGATGCTGATCCTGGCGGCCAGCATCCTGCTGTTCGCGGGCGGGGGTATGCTGGTGCACTTCGCCAAGAATGCCTGGATGAATCCGCCCGGACCGATCTCCGGCAACCTGACGAACAACGGCCCGCACGGCCTTTCGGAAGTGCTGTACGCATACACCAGCGGCACTGGAAACAACGGCAGCGCATTCGGCGGTTTCAACGGCAATTCGCCGTACTTCAACACGACCATCGGATTGGCCATGCTGATTGGGCGCTTTCTGATGATGATCCCGCTGCTGGCCGCGGCCGGGAGCCTGGCGCAAAAGAAAGCGGTGCCGGTGTCGGCGGGCACATTCCCCACGCATGGCGTGCTGTTTGTGGGGTGGCTGGTGGCAGTGATTTTGATTGTCGGCGCGCTCACCTTCTTCCCGGCACTCTCGCTGGGACCGATCGTCGAGCACTTCCTGATGAATGACGGAAAACTGTTCTCGCTCGTGCTGACGGGATTCTGGAGCTAAGATAATGCCTGTAATGGAACCACCGCCTGCGAGCTCTTACGTCACCGAGCCGCTGCTGATCTCGAAGAAGGCAGTCCGCGCGCGCCCGTTGTTCGATCCACCCATTGTGAAGCGCGCCATCCGGGATTCCTTCGTGAAACTGCACCCGCGGCGGATGATGAAGAACCCGGTCATGTTCGTGGTGGAGGTGGGGGCGGTGATGACCACGGCCGAGATCTTCAAAGATCTCGCCATGGGCCACCACATTGGCTTCACGTTTCAGATCACGTTGTGGCTTTGGTTCACGGTTCTGTTCGCGAATTTCGCCGAAGCCATGGCGGAGGGGCGCGGCAAGGCGCAGGCGGACACCCTGCGCAAGACCAAGACCGAGACGATGGCCAAGCGCCTGAAGAACGGCAAGAAATACGAGTCTGTAGCGGCCACCGAACTGCGCAGGGGCGACGTGGTGCTGGTAGAGCGCGGCGATATTATTCCGGGCGACGGGGACGTGATCGAAGGCATTGCCAGCGTGGACGAATCCGCTATCACGGGGGAAAGCGCTCCCGTAATTCGCGAATCGGGCGGCGACCGCAGCGCGGTGACCGGGGGGACGCGCGTACTGTCGGACCAGATCAAAGTGCGCATCACATCCAACCCCGGCGAAACGTTTCTGGACCGCATGATCGCGCTGGTGGAGGGCGCGGAGCGGCAGAAGACTCCCAACGAGATTGCGTTGAACATCGTGATTGCGGGACTGACGTTCATCTTCTTACTGGCGGTGGTGAGCCTGTTTCCGTTCGCGCAATACAGCGTGAAGTCCGCGGGCAGCGGCCACGCGCCCAGCGTGACGGTGCTGATTTCGCTGCTGGTGTGCCTGATTCCGACGACCATCGGCGGCCTGCTCTCGGCCATCGGCATAGCGGGCATGGACCGGGTGATGCAGCACAACGTGCTGGCCATGAGCGGCAAGGCCGTGGAAGCCGCGGGCGACGTGAACACGCTGCTGCTGGACAAGACGGGCACCATTACGCTAGGCAACCGGCAGGCGGTGGAATTCATTCCGATCGGGGACGCCAGCGAGGCCGAACTGGCCGACGCCGCGCAGCTTTCGAGCCTGGCCGATGAGACTCCCGAGGGGCGTTCCATCGTGGTGCTGGCCAAGGAGAAATACGCCTATCGCGGGCGGGAGGTGGCGCAGCACGAGGCGCACTTCATTCCGTTCACGGCGCAGACGCGCATGAGCGGCGTGGATCTGGACGGGCGCCGCATCCGCAAGGGCGCCACCGATTCCGTGGTGGAGTTCGTGCTGGAGCACGGCGGCAAGATTCCGCCGGAACTGACGGAAACCACGCAGCGCATTTCGCGCTCGGGCGGCACACCGCTGGCGGTCGCGGACCGGGACCGCGTGCTGGGCGTTATCCATCTGAAAGACGTTGTGAAGGGCGGAATGCGCGAGCGCTTCGAGCAGTTGCGGCGCATCGGCATCCGCACGGTCATGATCACGGGCGACAATCCGCTGACGGCGGCGGCCATCGCGGCCGAGGCGGGCGTCGACGACTTTCTGGCGCAGGCCACTCCCAAGGACAAGATGGACCTGATCAAGAAAGAACAGGCGGGCGGGCGCCTGGTCGCCATGACGGGCGACGGAACCAACGACGCGCCGGCGCTGGCACAAGCGGATGTCGGCCTGGCCATGAATACGGGAACGATGGCCGCCAAGGAAGCCGGCAACATGGTGGATCTGGACAGCAATCCGACCAAGCTCATCGAAGTGGTGGCCATCGGCAAGCAGTTACTCATGACGCGCGGGGCGCTGACTACATTTTCGGTTGCCAACGACGTGGCCAAGTATTTCGCGATTCTGCCGGCGATGTTCATGACCACTTATCCGTCACTGGCGAAGCTGAACATCATGTATCTGCGCAACCCGGAGAGCGCCGTGCTGGCGGCGGTGATCTTCAACGCCCTGATTATCATCGCCCTGATTCCGCTGGCGCTACGGGGGGTGTCTTACAAACCGCTTTCGGCGGCCGCGTTGTTACGCCGCAACCTTTTGATTTACGGCGTGGGCGGGGTGCTGGCGCCTTTTCCGGGCATCTGGCTGATCGACCGCCTGCTGGGGCTGCTGCGCCTGGCTTGAGGAGAAACCGATGAAGAAGGTATTACTTCCCGCCGTGCTTTACACGCTGGTCATGACGGTACTCACGGGATTGGTCTACCCGCTGGTCGTCACCGGACTTGCGCAAGCCTTTCTGCGCGACAAGGCCAACGGCAGCCTGATCACGGTGAACGGCAAGGCGGCCGGGTCGAGGTTGATCGGCCAGAAGTTTACAAAGGCGGAATACTTTCACGGGCGCCCGTCGGCAGCGGGGGATGGCTACGATGCGGCTAACTCAGGCGCTACCAACCTGGGACCTACGAATCAGAACCTGATCAACCGGGTGAGTGACGGCATCAAGAAGTTTCGACAGGAAAATCCCACCTACACGGGTCCGATACCCGCGGATCTGCTCACCTCATCGGGCAGCGGTCTGGACCCGCACATCAGTCCGGCGTCGGCGTATGCGCAGGTGGATCGGGTGGCCAAAGCCCGCAACGCCTCCGCGGAAGCCGTTCGCGGCATCGTGGAACGGCATGTTGAAGGCCGACAGTTGGGCTTCATTGGCGAGCCGCGCGTCAACGTGCTGGCGGTTAATCTGGATCTGGACCAGACACTCGGCGCGGTTCATCGCTAGAATATTGGCGGCAGATGAACGCAGATGAACGGCGATAGAACGAGGCTGCCTGAGCTCGGACTAAAATAGCTAGAGGAGCCTGCGGCAGCGTGCCTGCTAACATCGAAAAGCGCCCCAGCCCCGAAGAATTACTGCGCCGCGTGCAAGCGGAAGAGCGCCAGGCCCGGCGCGGCAAGCTCAAGGTGTTTCTGGGCTATGCGTCGCGGGTGGGTAAGTCATTCCGCATGCTGGATGAGGGACGCCGCCGCAAGGAGCGCGGTGAGGACGTAGTGGTGGGGGCGATCCAGTTTCCTCTGACTCCCGACCTGGAAGCGCTCATGGAAAAGCTGGAGCGCGTGCCGACCCTTAAGGAGACTTACGGCGGCAGAGAGTACGAGGTGATGGACACGGCGGCCATCTTCCGGCGGCATCCGCGGGTGCTGCTGGTGGACGAGCTGGCTTACGATAATCCGCCGGGCACCAGGAATCCCAAGCGCTGGCAGGATGTGGACAATATCCTGGATAACGGTATCTCGGTGATCACGGCGGTGAATCTGCAGCATATCGAGGAGCAGCAGGACGCTGTGGAGCGCATCACCGGCAAGCGCGCGCGGCAGACGGTGCCCGAGCGGTTCCTGCGGTCGGCCGACCAGATCGTGCTGGTGGATGCGGCCCTGGACGACATGATGCAGCGCGCCGGGTCGCGCGAGCCG
The DNA here is from genome assembly GCA_035308525.1 of Bryobacteraceae bacterium. Classification (GTDB taxonomy): domain Bacteria; phylum Acidobacteriota; class Terriglobia; order Bryobacterales; family Bryobacteraceae; genus Bog-159. Next base: position 2,724 of record DATGGM010000348.1, on the reverse strand, counting down.
GTGGATGTGCAGCGGCTTTCAGAGCTGCGCGAACTGGCTCTGCTGCTGGCGGCGGACGTAATCGACGACCAACTGCTCAACTATCTGCGGTCGAACGGGGTGGAGCAGCGCTGGGGCACGCAAGAGCGCATCCTGGTGTGCATGACGCCGCGCAGCGATGCCGGTGCGATGCTGCGCAGCGGCCGCCGCAACGCGGACCGTTTCCACGGGACGTTGCTGGTCTGCTATGTGCGGCAGAGCGGCTTGAGCGGCAAGGACCGGGAAACCATGGATGCCAACCTGGCGCTGGCCCTGGAACTCGAGGCGGAAGTCCACGTCCTGGATGGCGCGGACGCCATCGCGGCGATCATGCGTTTCGCCCGCGAGCAGCGCGTGACGCAGATTTTCGTAGGACACAGCGCGCCCGACCGCTGGAAGGAGTTTTGGGCGCGGAGCCCCGTGGACCGGCTGATCCAGGCGGCCCGCGATATCGATATCCGCATTTTTCCGCATCCCCAGACGCGATGAGCGATTCCGCCAGCAGTCTCAAAACGGACGCCGTAGGCGGCACGCGCAAGGGGCGGCTCAAGATTTTCCTGGGTTACGCCGCGGGCGTCGGGAAGACCTACCAGATGCTGGACGAAGCGCAAGAGCTGCGGCGTAAGGGAGTGGACGTGGTGGTAGGCTACTTCGAGCCGCACGGCCGGCAGGACACCATCGCCAAGACCGAGGGCCTGGAATTCATTCCGCGGCGCAAGATCGAATACCGGGGCTCGGTGTTCGAAGAAATGGACGTGGACGCCGTCCTGCGCCGCGGGCCCGCCGTATGCCTGGTGGACGAATTCGCGCACACCAACGTGCCGGGCTGCGCGGGTCTGAAGCGTTGGGAAGATGTGCAGGCGCTGCTGAATGCCGGCATCGACGTGCTCACCACGCTGAACGTACAGCACCTGGAGAGCCTCAACGACGAAGTGTGGCATATCACCGGCGTGCGCGTGCGCGAGACGGTGCCCGACTGGGTGGTGGATGCGGCGGACGAGGTGGTGCTGGTGGATCTCACCGCGGAGGCGCTGCAGAATCGGCTGCATCGCGGCGTGGTGTACACAGCCGACAAAGCCAAGAAGGCCATGGAGAATTTCTTCACGGAGAGCAATCTGACGGCCTTGCGGGAGCTGGCGCTGCGCCACACGGCGCATGAAGTGGAAGGGCGCCTGTCGGACCTGGCGGCAAAAGCGCGGCGGGCTCCGGCGGCGCGTCCGGGAGCCGAACCGCCGGTGCGGCACGAGCGCATTCTGATCTGCCTGACGGAGCGGCCGTCCTCGGCGGTGCTGATCCGGCGCGGCAAGCGCGTGGCGGACTATTTGCACGCGGACTGCCTGGCGGTGCACGTGGAACGCTCCCCCAACAGGCGGGATGACGAGCGCAAGGCAGCGCTTGAAAAGCATCTGACTTTCGCCCGCAATCTGCATATCGACACCCACGTTTTGCATGGCGCCAACGTGGCGCGCACTATTGTGGATTTCGCGCGGCAGCAAAATATCACCCAGATTTATCTCGGGCGGTCCGGCGCCAGTTCCCTGTCGAAGTTGATGGGCAGCACGGTCCACCGGGTGGTGCGGCTGGCGCGAGACCGCGAAATCACGGTAGTCGCCGAGCGCTTTCGTTGAGCACGCATGCGAGCCAGCGGTTACACTAATCCTTGCGTCAATCACGTAGTCAAATCATGAAAATATCAGCCAAAGCGCCCTGCCGGGTGGATATGGCAGGCGGCACCATGGACATCTGGCCTCTGTACCTGTTTCACACGGCTCCGGTGACCGTAAATTTCGCGGTGGACCGCTATGCCAGTTGCGTGATTGAAACGCGCGCCGATGCGCGCATCACGCTACGTTCGCGCGATCTCAAAGGGCAGGAGGAGTTCGCGTCGCTGGCGGCTCTACGCGCGGCCAAACGATACAAACTGCCGCTGGCCGCCTACGTGCTGCGTTACTTCGCGCCGGCCACCGGGCTGGACCTGGTGACGCATTCCGAAGCGCCCGCCGGAGCGGGCATTTCCGGTTCATCGACGCTCATCATTGCGCTGGCGGCGGCGCTCAACAAGCTTACCGACGCCGGATATAAGCTGGAGAAGCTACGGGAGATCGCGCAGAATATCGAAGCCCAGATCATTCGCGTACCGACCGGCTGCCAGGATTATTACCCGGCCATGTACGGGGGCGTCAGCGCCATCGAATTGACGGAAGCCGGCATTCTGCGCAAACCGGTGGCCGTGGATCTGGAAGACCTGAATGCACGCGTGGTGCTCGCCTATACCGGCGAGCCGCGCAACTCGGGCATCAACAACTGGGAAGTGATGCAGGCGCACATCGCCGGGGACCGCGCGGTGCACCGCAATTTCGAGCGCATCGCGGAGATCGCGCGGGGAATGCGGGCGGCACTGGAAAAGGCGGACTGGAAGGAGGCCGCGCGATTGCTGCGGCAGGAATGGGTCAACCGCAAGAAGAATGCGCCCGGCATTACGACGCCGCTGATCGACCGGCTGGTGGAAGTGACGCGCCGGGCGGGCGCGGTGGGGGCCAAGGTTTGCGGAGCGGGCGGCGGCGGGTGCGTCTTCTTTCTGGTGGAACGCGGCGCCCAGGAGCGGGTGCGGGAGGCCATCCGGCGGGAAGGCGCTACGGTGCTGCCGGTGCGCGTGGCCCCGCGCGGGGTGTCCGTCAGCCGCGGATGATTCGGGTTCCGCTATAT
>DATGGM010000347.1:0-31084 GCA_035308525.1 Bryobacteraceae bacterium | reverse complement strand
GGGTTTACAATGCGCCTTTCTTCATCCTTTTGAACCTTGCGATCGGCGGTCCGGGCACGTTCCTGGGCACTCCCAATCCCAATGCGCCGTTCCCCAACCAGGATCTGGTCTTCGACTATGTGCGCGTTTACCAGGCAGTGTCCACCACCGCCGCCACTCCCGTCATCACACCCGGCCGGGTGGTGAACGCCGCTTCTTATTTGGGAACTCTGGCGCCGGGCGCGCTGGCGGTGCTTTATGGAGCCAATCTGGCCGACAACATCTACCAGGATGTGAGCGATGCCAGCGGCAACTTCGTCAAAACGGTCGGCAATGTCAGCGTCACAGTCGGCGGAACCGCGGCGGCCCTGGTCTATGTCTCGCCGACGCAGATCAATTTTCAGGTGCCCTGGGAAGTGACGGCGCCCGGATTGACGGTGCCGGTACAGGTGACGCGCAGCGGCGTGGCCAGCAATGTCGAGAACATCACGATTTCCGCCAACGCCTCACCGTCGATGTTCCTGGAGGATTTTACCAACGGCATCGCCTGGATCACCGGCGCGGGTTGCGTCACCACCGAATGTGTTCCGCAGGCCGGCGGCGTGTACCAGCTCTGGGTGAATGGCCTGGGGCCGAAGAACGCCGCCGAGCAGGATGGCGTGCCCGTGGTCTACAGCGGATCGCTCACACCGCTGGAGGTCCCCGGCGGCAGCGCCAGTTGCCAGCTTACGATCGGCGGACAGACCGCTACGGTAGACTACTGCGGCGCGGCGCCGTTCGAGATCATCGACCAGGTGAACTTCAAATATCCGGCCGGGGTGACGTCCACAACCTCTTACGTGGATGCGACCCTCACCGTCAACGGCGCGACCGGCCGCTTCCGAGTGCCCGCTCCGGGGCAATAGTCCATGACGCCCGGATATGAAGCGTTACACGCCGGGGCCTCCTGGCTGGACCTGTCCGCGCGGGGGCGCATCTATGCCGCGGGCGAAGACCGGGCCCGCCTGCTGCACGCCATGGTGACCAACCATGTACTGCAGCTTAAGCCGGGTGACGGTTGTTACGCGTTCTTTTTGAACGCGCAGGGGCATATCCAGGCGGACGTGAACCTGCTGTGCCTGGCGGACCGCTTCCTGCTGGACACCGAGCCGGAGACTCGCGCTCGCGTTTTCTCGCATCTGGACAAGTACATCATTGCGGACGATGTGGTGCTCGATGACGTCACCGGCCCGCTCACTTCGCTGGCGCTCGAAGGACCGCGCGCAGAGGCGGTGATGCAAGCCGCCGGCGCACCCGCGCCCCAGGCCGATTACGCGCACGTCATGTGCGAGCGGGCCATCATCCAGCGAGCCGCCGTGACCGGAGCGCCCGGATTCCGCATCTTCCTGCCGGAGGGAGAGAAGGCCGCGTGGATTGGCCGCCTCGAATCCGCGGGGGCTGTCCACGCGACCGCGGAAGAGGCGCGCACCGTTCGCCTGGAGCACGGCCGGCCGCGATACGGGGACGACATTTTCGACAACACGCTGCCGCAGGAGACCCAGCAGATGCATGCGGTCCACTTTACCAAGGGCTGCTATCTGGGGCAGGAGATCGTGGAACGCATCCGCTCGCGCGGGCATGTCAACCGGCTGCTGGTTAAGCTGGAAATCGACGGGACGGAGCCTCTGCCGCCCGGGACCACGGTCATGGCCCATGCTGACAGTGCCGCCGGCGCCGGAGAGGTCACCTCTTCCGCGTTTTCGCCCGCCCTCGGCAAGGTCGTCGCGCTGGGGTATGTGCGCGCGCAGTGGGCGGCGGCGGGAACGGCGTTACGCGCCGGCGGCCGGATAGCAACGGTTCGGCCTTGATCGCCAACCATCAGCTTAGATCCTCGGCACCGCAGCCTTCCGTATCCGGCCTTTAGTGTGGTCTGATAACAGATCGTAGACTTTGCTCCAGGAGGCTCGCGCTTGGCAAACAATCAGGATCCCGGCATCAACCGGTGGTGGCGCATAATCGGCGGACTCTTGATGAACCTACCGCTCGGCACATTCTACGCCTGGAGCGTCTTCGCGATCCCCTTTGAACGGAAATTCGGCTGGAATCGCGCGGACACCTCCATGGTGTTCACCATTTCCGGGGTCATGTTTGCGACCAGCTTTTTGCTGGCGGGCCGCATCCAGGATAGGCTCGGGCCTTTGCCTTGCTCACTGGCGGGAGCCCTCCTGCTGAGCTTGGGTTTCTGGCTCTGCTCGTACACCACCAGCCTCGCGTACCTGTTGGTCTGCTTCGGCGTGATCGTGGGCTCGGCATCCGGTTGCGGTTACTCCACCACGATTCCGGTGGTCGCGAAATGGTTCCCCGATCACCGGGGACTGGCGGTGGGCCTCACCGTAGGCGGCTACGGCGCCGGATCGGCCATCTTCGGGCCCCTGGCGCAGTTGAAATTGATCCCGGCCTACGGCCTCGCCACCACTTTTCAGATCTTGGGCGGAATCTTTTTGGTGATGACTCTGGCCGGCGCATTCCTGCTGAAGAACCCACCGCCCGGTTACCGGCCCTCGGGCTGGACGCCGGCGATGACTCCCAAGGCAGCCGCTGCCAGCCCTTATGACTACACGCCCGCGGAAGTACTGTCCACCCCCACCTTCTACCTGATGTGGATCGCCTACGCGCTGGGCTGCTCCGCGGGCCAGATGATTATCAGCCAGTTGGTCCCGTTCGCCCGCAGCGCCGGCATCGCCGGCGCCGGACTCACCACCATGACGCTGGTAGTGGGCGCTTGCGGCAATGTCTGCGGCCGCGTCTTATCCGGATGGATGTCCGACAAGCTGGGCCGCATCAACGTTCTGCGCGCCATGATCGCCATCTCCATGCTCACCATGCCGCTGCTCTACGCGGCGGCCGGCAATGTCGCTCTGCTGTATCTCACGGTCTTCGTGGTCTATTGGTGCTACGGGACGCAGCTTTCCGTGAATGGCTCGGCTACCGCGGATTTCTGGGGGACCAAATACGCCGGAAGCAATTACAGCATGCTGTTCACCGCCATAGGAGTGGCCGGCATTATCGGCCCGCGCATCGGCGGCGTGCTGTACGACAAGTATCACAATTATCAGGCTGCCTTTTACGCCGCCGCGGTGCTGGCCGGCGTGGCGCTGTTGGCTGAATTGTTCGCCAGGCGGCCCGCCTGTGCGATTGCCCGGGCCGCGGCGTTAGCGGCCTCGGCCGCCGATTAGACTCGCGGGAGTTCCTGATGCGAAAGCTTATCGTTTTAATCTTCACCCTCTGCGCCGCGGCCCAGAGCCCGGTCGCCCCGGGCAAAGAAGCCGCCATGAAATCGGATCTCACCGGCGCCGTCGATGCCATGAAGAAGCAGGTGCAGGTAATGGTCGACAGCGTCTTCAGCTTCGGCGAGCTGGGCTTCCAGGAATTTGAGACTTCCAAATACCTGGCCGGCATCCTCGAAAAGGAAGGCTTTCAGGTGGAGCGCGGCGTGGCCGGCATCCCCACGGCGTTCGTCGCCACCTGGGGACACGGAAAGCCCGTCATCGCCCTGGGCTCCGATATCGACGATATACCGCAAGCCTCGCAGAAGCCCGGCGTGGCGTACCATGCTCCCATGATCGAAGGCGCGCCCGGACACGGCGAGGGCCACAACTCCGGCATGCCCCTGAATATCGCCGCCGCCGTCGCTGTGAAAAAGGTGATGGAGCGCGAGCGCCTTTCGGGCACCATCATGCTCTGGCCGGGCGTCGCCGAAGAGTTGCTAGGCACCAAAGCCTACTACGTGCGGGCGGGGCTGTTCAAGAACGCGGATGTGGTGCTGTTTGCCCATGTCTGGGACAACCTGGCAGTCTCCGGCGGACCGGCAGGCTCCTCCACCGGCCTGGTATCCGTGGAATACAACTTCAAAGGCGAAAGCGCCCACGCGGCCGTGGCGCCGTGGCGCGGACGAAGCGCGCTCGATGCAGTCGAACTGATGGATGTCGGCTGGAACTTTCGCCGCGAGCATATCCGCATCGGCTCGCGCGTCCACTACGTCATCACCAATGGCGGCGATCAGCCGAACGTGGTGCCGCCCACCGCCGCCGTCTGGTATTACTACCGCGAGGCCGACTATCCGCACATCATGGACCTGTGGCGGATCGGCGATGACATGGCTAAAGCCGCCGCTCTGATGACTGGCACAACTGTCACGTCGCGCCTGCTGGGTACAGCCTGGCCGGCGCACTTCAATGTGCCCATCGCCGAGGACATGAACAGGAACATCCGGGCCGTGGGTCTGCCGCAGTGGTCCGACGCCGACCAGACGCTGGCCCGGGCGCTGCAACGCGAGTTGCAGGTGCCCGAAAAGGGACTGGCCGCGAAGCTCACGGAATTCAAGCTGCCCAAGCCGGCCGGTGAGTCCGATCCGGAAGACGCTCTCGTGGGGCCGCGCGGCGGCGGCTCGGACGACATTGGCGACGTCTCCTGGGCCGCGCCCACCGTCACGTTGCGGTATCCTTCCAATATTCCAGGCGGTCCCGGCCATAACTGGGCCAACGGCGTCTCGATGGCCACGCCCATCGCGCACAAAGGCGTGATCGCGGGCGCCAAGGTGCAGGCCCTCACCATGCTCGACATCCTGCTGCACCCGGAACTGGTCGAGAAGTCCTGGGCCTACTTCCGCAACGTGCAGACCAAGGACACCAAATACCAGAGCTTCCTGCGGCCCGAAGATCAGCCGGCCCTCTGGCTCAACCGGAAGACCATGGAGGAGTTCCGCCCCAGGATGAAGCCGCTGTACTACGATCCCTCCCGGTACGATAATTACCTGGATCAATTGGGCATCAAGTATCCGACGGTCAGGTAACCCGTTACAGCTTTCGCGCCCCATCGATGTTGCCGCGCGTGCCGAGCTTTCGGGCTTTGGGCGAAAGCCCGCGGAACTTTTGCATTACCACGGTAATGGAGCGCGAACCGTAGGGCGGCCAATAGCGGGCACACGGCGGGATACACTAAGCAGGGATCATAAGGGAGATTTTCCAGTGTTCATTCGAATCTTCATTTGCTTTGCAGTCAGTCTGGCCGGCCTGCACGCCCAGCTTTCCAATCAGACCGCCGCGGCCGTCGATAAGCTGGTGGCCAAAGCCCTGGCGGAATCGGGTACGCCCGCGGTCTCCATCGCGATCGTCAAGGACGGCAAGGTGGCGCTGGCTAAGGCATACGGAGACGCCAGGCTGGAGCCCAAGACTCCGGCCACCGCCGGGATGCGCTTCTCCATCGGTTCGGTGAGCAAGCAATTCATGGCTGGCGCGATCCTGCTGGCGGCGGAGGATGGCAAGCTGTCGCTCGACGACCGCGTGGGCAAATACCTGCCCGACCTGACGCGCGCCAACGACATCACCATCCGCCAAGTGCTGTCGCACACGGCGGGTTATCAGGACTACTATCCACAAGACTACGTGCCTCCGTTCATGCGCGAGCCGGTCACCGCCGAGGGCATTCTGGACCGGTGGGCGATGAAGCCGCTCGACTTTGAGCCCGGGACCGCCTGGCAGTACAGCAATACCGGATTCGTCGTCGCCGGCCGTGTGCTGGAGAAGGCCACCGGCGTTCCGGCGTTCGAATTCCTGCGCACGCGCATTTTTTCACGGCTCGGCATGCAGACCGTCTACGACCTGGATCATCAGCCGCTCACCACCGCGGATGCCTCCGGCTATATTCGCTTCGCCATCGGGCCGCTGCATCCCGTGGCTCCGGAGGCTCCCGGGTGGCTGTTTGCCGCGGGCGAGTTGGGCATGACGGCGGGCGACCTGGCGCTGTGGGACGCCGCGCTGATCAACGGGAGCGTGCTGAGCCCCCGATCGTTCGAGGAGATGATCACCCCGGTTCGGCTGAAGAATGGCGCTCCCACTGCGTATGCGCTGGGGATTGGAGTCGCGGACTCCAACGGACACCCGCGGCTCAGTCACGGCGGCGCGGTCTCGGGCTTCACCAGCTCGAACACCATCTGGCCCGATTTGAAGCTGGCCGTAGTGGTGCTCTCGAACAAGGACGGGTCCACCGCGCCCGGGCGGATCACAGGCGGTCTGGAAGCGTTGCTGCTCGCGCCGGCCCAGGACCCGGATGCGGCGAAACTGCTCGAACAGGCGAAGATTATTTTTGCCGGGCTGCAGGAAGGCCGATTGGACCGTGCGCTGTTCACCGCCAACGGCAATTCATATTTCACCGCGGAAGCGATCGGCGATTATTCCGCGAGCTTGAAACCTCTGGGCACGCCCAAGAGCTTCGAGCTGACGCGTTCCGGGTTGCGCGGCGGCTTCACCGAACGGAGCTACCGGATGGTGTTCGCCGAAAAAACGTTGAGCCTGGTGGTCCGGGCGGCCATGGACGGTCATCTCGAACAGTATCAAATCTCGGAATGAGTTCGGGAAATTCCGACAGTTTTTGCGGCCCTAATCGCGGCGGATAGGCTCTTCTTCCGGCCCTATGCGGAAAGGCCGAGTTCACTGGGACAGTCCGCGGCCCGTCATACTAAACTAAAGAAACCGTGGGCACTCTCACCGAAACCAACCTCACCGCCAAAGAACTCGCCGCGCGCGAAACCCTGGACGCCTGGACGCGCGAAATCGTGCAGTGGCACTTCAGCCCCGAAACCGGCTGCCCTTTCTGGCTGGACTTCGCCTCCAAGCTCGACTGGGACCCGCGCACCGAAATCCGGGGCTACAGCGACCTCGACCGCTTCGGCTTCTTCCAGGATGAGTGGCTGCGCGGCGGTCCGGTGCGCCGCTGGGTGCCCAAAGCCTACGCCGAACGGCCCGTCTACATCTTTGAAACCGGCGGCAGCACGGGCGTTCCGAAGTCGCGGATCTCCATCGACGATTTCCGCATCGACTACGAAGCCTTCAGCGATACCCTGCCGCCGGACGCCTTTCCCCGCGGCTCCGATTGGCTGATGCTCGGCCCCAGCGGTCCGCGCCGCCTGCGCCTGGCCATCGAACACCTGGCCCAGCACCGCGGCGGCATCTGCTTCATGACCGATCTCGATCCGCGCTGGGTCATCAAATGCCTCAAGCGCGGCAAGATCGAAGAAGCCGAAGCCTACAAGCAGCACGTTATCGAGCAGGGCCTCACCCTGCTGCGCGCGCACGATAACATCCGCTGCATGTTCACCACCCCCAAGCTTCTGGAAGCGCTGTGCGAGAAAGTGTCGCTCAAGAAAATGGGCATCCGCGGCGTATTCTGCGGCGGCACCGAGATGACCCCGCAGTTCCATCGCTTCGCCGTCGAAGAATTGCTCGATGGCGTCTACTTCGCGCCCACCTACGGCAACACCCTCATGGGGCTGGCGGTCCACAAACCGCGTCTGCCCGAAGACAACTTCGCCGTTATTTATTATCCTCCCGCCCCGCGCGCCATGATCGAAGTGGTCGATCCCGACGAGCCCACCCGCATCGTGGGATACGGCGAAACCGGCCGCGTACGCCTGACCACCCTCACGCGTGAATTCTTCATGCCGCGCTTTTTGGAGCGTGACGAGGCCGAGCGCGAGCCGTCATATAACGAGTACCCCTGGAACGGCGTGCGCAACGTGCGCCCGTTTTCCCGGTTCCAGAAGACCGTGGTCGAGGGAGTGTATTGATGGACGCGCCCGTCCACATCCCGATTTTGCGTCGCGGCCGCCCCTACCGCAGCCTCGACACGGTGCTGACGCCGCATTACCGCACCGGCCAGCCCTTCGTCGAAATCAGCCAGGCGAATGTGGGCCTGATCCGCCGCGATCTGCTCGATCAGGAGATGGCCCGCGCTATCCTCGCGGGTTTCACCACGCGGGAATTGTTCGGCCTGTGCGTCCGCGCCGCCGCCCTGTTCGCCGAAGCCGCCCTGCCGCTGGGCGATTCCGTCCAGTCGCCCGGCGACTACGTCCGCCAGGTTTCCGCCACTACCGGCCTGCCGCACGTGATGGTCCGCCGCAACATGCACAAGATCCGCACCGTGCTGGCCGAAATGGAAACCGTGGTCAACGGCCTGACGCGCGGTCTGGATCTGCGCGTGCTCGACGATGGCCACTCCGAAGGCCTCAGCTACTTCCCGCGAGGCGCGTCCCTGGGCGTGGTGCTTCCCAGCAACTCCCCCGGCGTGCATTCGCTGTGGGCGCCTGCCTTTGCCCTGAAAACACCCCTGGTGCTGAAGCCCGGCGCGGCCGAGCCCTGGACCCCCTATCGCATTATCCAGGCGCTAATCCATGCCGGCGCGCCCCCCGAAGTTTTCGGTTACTATCCCGCCGATCACGCGGGCGCGGCCGAAATCCTGCGACGTTGCGGCCGCGGTATGGTGTTTGGCGACGTATCGTCCACCCGCATGTGGCAGGGCGATGCGCGCATCGAAGTGCACGGTCCCGGTTACAGCAAAATCGTCCTCGGCGAAGATTGCGCCGCCGATTGGGAACAGTATCTCGACGTGATGGCCGCCTCCATCCTGGAGAACTCCGGCCGCTCGTGCATCAATGCCTCCGGCGTTTGGACGCCCTCGCACGCCTCGGAAATCGCCGAAGCCCTGGCCGCGCGCCTCGCCACCGTCGCACCGCGCGATGAAGCCGACGAGCAGGCCCAGATCGCCCCGTTCGCCAATGCCGTACTGGCCGAGCGTATCTCCCTGACCATCGACGGCGAACTCGAAGGCGCGCGTGAGGTGACCGCGTCTCACCGCCCCGGCCCGCGCCTGACCAAATTCCAGGGCTGCTCGTACCTGCTCCCGACCATCGTGCAGTGCGATTCGCCCGCGCACCCACTGGCCAATCGCGAATTCCTTTTCCCGTTTGCCAGCGTGGTCACCGCCAGCCAGGACCAGATCCCGCGCGCCCTCGGGCCCAGCCTGGTGGTCACCGCCATCACACATGATCAAAAGCTGATCGCGCGCCTGCTGGCATCCCCGGATGTGGGCCGCTTGAACCTCGGCGCTATCCCCACCCACCGCATCAGTTGGGATCAGCCCCACGAAGGCAACCTGTTCGACCACCTGTACGCCCGCCGCGCGTTTCAATACGCGACGTAAGACCTATGAAGATCCTGGCCTTCACCGCCGGCGCCGCCCAGATGTACTGCGGAAGCTGCATCCGCGACAACGCTTTGGCCGCCGAGCTGAAGAACCAGGGCCATGACATCATCCTGCTGCCGATCTACACCCCCACTCTCACCGACGAGACCAACGTGGCCGCCCACAAAGTCTTCTTCGGGGGGATCAGCGTGTACCTGGAGCAGCACTCCGGGCTGTTCCGCAATACCCCCGCGCTGCTGGACCGCCTGTGGGATTCCGAGTGGGCTTTGAAACTCGCCGCACGCCGCTCGATTCCGGTCAATCCAACCCTGCTGGGCGAAATGACCGTCTCCATGCTGCGCGGCGAAGACGGCCTGCAGCGCAAGGAAATTCACAAGCTGGCCGCCTGGCTGCGCAGCGAGCCCGCCCCCGACATTGTCACCCTGCCCAACTCGCTCCTCATCGGTCTCGCGCGCCCCATCCGCGAGGCCATCGGCCGGCCCGTCTGCTGCACGCTCCAGGGCGAGGACCTGTTCCTCAGCCAGCTTCCGGAACCCTACCGCTCACAGGCGCTCGACCTGATTCGCGCCAACGTCGAGCATGTGGATGGCTTCGCCGCCGTCAGTCAATATTGTGCGGACTTCATGGGCCGCCACCTGGGCATCCCCGATCACAAAATGCGCGTCGTACCGCTGGGTGTAAATCTCAAAGGCTACGACCCGTCCCTGCGCCTGCATAGCAACTGTTTCACGGTCGGCTACTTCGCCCGCGTGGCACCGGAGAAGGGCCTGCACGCGCTAGCTGACGCCTATATCCACCTGCGCCGAGAAACCGAATTCGGCGGCTCGGCTCTCGAAGTCGCCGGCTACCTCGCGCCCGAGCACCGTTCCTACCTGCAAGCCGTCGAGCGGGGCATGAAGCAGGCCGGCCTCGATCATGAATTCCGTTATCGCGGCGTGCTCGACCGGCCGCACAAGATCGACTTCCTGCGCAACCTCGACGTGCTTTGCGTGCCCGCCACCTACGACGAGCCCAAGGGCTTGTTCCTGCTGGAAGCCATGGCCAACGGTGTGCCCGTCATCCAGCCGCGCCGCGGCGCCTTCCCCGAGATCGTGGAAAAGACCGGCGGCGGCATCCTGGTCGAGCCGGACGATTCCGCCAGCCTCGCACAAGGCATCTACCGGTTGTGGAAAGACCCGGGACTGGTGGAGCGGCTCAGCCGCCTGGGCGTCGCCGGCGTGCGCGAGCACTACAGCGCGGCCCGCATGGCCGAGCAAGCCCTCCAGGTGTACGGTATGATCGCAACAGCGCGCGCGCATGCTTGAAGTCTCGAACCTGGCCAAGGAATACCCCACCCCCCGGGGGCCTCTTTCCATTTTTTCCGGCATCTCGTTCACGCTCGATCGCGGCCAGGCGGCCGCCATCATGGGACCTTCCGGAGCCGGGAAGAGTACTCTGCTCTATATTCTGGGCGGCCTCGAACAGCCCACCTCCGGCACGGTGGCGCTCGATGGACGCAATCCCCATGCGCTATCCGAGAAAGATCTGGCAGCCTTCCGCAACCGGTCCATCGGCTTCGTCTTTCAGGATCATTGCCTGCTGCCCCAATGCTCGGTGCTCGAAAACGTCCTGGTGCCCACGCTGGTCGCGGAGCCGCCCGCGCCGGCCAACGGTTATGAGGCGCGTGCCCGCGATCTGCTCTCCCAGGTCGGCTTAGGGGACCGCCTCGACCACCGTCCCGCCGAGCTTTCCGGCGGCGAAAAGCAGCGCGTGGCCCTGGCGCGCGCGCTCATCCGCCAGCCCCCACTGTTGCTCTGCGACGAGCCTACCGGCAACCTTGACCAGGTCTCCGCCGGCGTGGTGGCTTCCCTGCTGCTCGAGCTGCACCGGCGCCAGGAGACCATCCTGATAGTGGTGACTCACAGCGCGGAGTTAGCCGCGGGCTTCCCCGTGAGGTACGAATTGCGCTCCGCGGGCGGTCTCGAGCCAATGCGGAACGCACATGGATGACGTTCGTTCACCGGGGCCCGAGCCGCGGGACGGTTTCGGCTGTCACTTGATCCAGATGTCGGTGCCCGAGCCGCCAAGTTCCAATATGATTCTGTTCCCCTCGACGGAAACGCTGTTCCATATCGGGTCCATCCCTGGTACGAGCGTTTCATGGAACTCGTAGACCGGCGTCGTTCCGCCGAGGGGTTGCTTGCTCTCGTTGTGGAGCCTTTGGGCATCTAGAAACCGCAGATTTCCACCGGATCCGTGACTTGACAGCGTATACATCATGTCGCCGCGGGCCGACCAGAATGCGAAAAAGAAAGCATCTGACACCGGCGTAACTGCGATCCAATCGGAGGAGTAAAGCTCTCGCTCCTGGGACGCCGGAGCGACGAAGGCTTGCCAGCGGCGCTCACCGACTTCGGTCACAAAGCTCAACCAGCGGCCGTCGGGCGAAAGGCGCGGGGTCTTCAGATCCGCCGTCGCCGAAACGATCCGGTTGGTCCGGCCGGTGATCACGTCGAGGAGATCCAGATGGCGGAGCGGGGGCGAGTCGGCCCACAGGAGCAATTTCTTTTGGTCCGGGGAGAATTGACGGGGCATTCCGCAGTTCTCGCAGAGCGCGGAAGGCCAGGGCGGCCACCAACTCAACGCTTTCAGGTATACCTTCAGATGTTCTTTGGCGCCTTCGCCATAAGCGTAACGCGAGCCATCGGGCGCGAGTACGGAGTAAAACGCATCGCGCAGCTTCCGGCCGTCTGCATCGTGCCCGGCTGCCCGGTCTTTCAGAAAAAGGGAGAACCGGTCGCCGTTTTCAGCGCTGTATAACAGCTTCGAACCGGCGGCGGATTGCTGACCCTTGCGAACGGGAGTCGAAGTCAGAGGTTCGGGCGGCGCGGCGATATGCTCGCCGGTCGAATCGAGCGGCAACGCCCAGAAATTCACGTCAACTCGCGTGCGGGCGAACACCAGTTTACCCGCTGCGAACGAGGCGCCGAAGTCGCCCTGCGGGTCCTCGGTGGCTCGGACAGCCTTGCCCGCGGTCTTGCCGTCGGCGCCAAGCTGGACTTTCCATAGCGTGTGCGTATCGCCCTGTCCGCCGGTGAAGACGATCCAATCGTCCGGGAGCCACGCATTCGGCGCAATGTAGTCGAAACCCTGGGCTCGGAGGGCGGCGCCGATGGCGGTTTTGAAGGGTTGGGCGCCCGCGGCGGGTGCCATCCACCATTGCGGCTCGCGTTGTTCCGCCGTTGAGGTGGTGATCAGAATGCGTGTGCCGTCGGGGGACCAGATAGGCCCATAGGAATTGTCGATACCGGGGAGCACGAGCGTTGCGGCGCCGCCGGCAAGAGCGCGCCGAAGGAGCTTGCCCGACTGTCCGTAAAGGATCGTGTTGCCGTCGGGCGAGACCTTCATGGAATAAGCGCCGGGGATCTCCAGCCCGGGTGCGCCGCCTGAAACCGGCACTTTGTAGATTCCTTTTGGCTCGCGCGCCGAGGTGAAGTAGATGCTGCGGCCATCCGGGGAAAACTCGGGATCGTCGTTCTGCGATGTGTCGTTGGTCAGGGGCCGGGGAGGCGCGGATCCGTCGGCGCGATCCACCCAGATTTGTGCGTTCATGTAGCCGTCCGCGACTGACGCGAACGCTATCGTGGTCCCATCACGGGACAAGACGGGTGATCGCGCGGCGCCCACTCGGCTGGTGATCTGCCGCTCGTCGATCCGCGGCGGTGACGTCGTCGAGCAAGACGCCAGCAAACAAACCGCCGGAATAAGACTCCACCGCTGCATAATAGACGATCGACGACTCACACCAATGATTACATGAGTCAACCTGTCTGCGTTGGGATCGTGGAAGTGATACCCCTCGCTGCCCGCCGCCACCCACCGTGCGATAAACTCATCCAAGGCGTCTCACTTACGCCAAAAAGTCATGCCTCAGACCCACATAGCCATCATCGGGGCGCCACTCGACCTAGGCCAGGACCGCCGCGGCGTAGACATGGGCCCTTCCGCCATGCGCGTGGCCAACCTCAACAAGCGCCTCGCCGCCCTGGGTTATTCCGCGGACGACCTCGGCAATGTCCCCGTCGACCAGCCCGAGAGCCTTCCCGAAGGTCCGGAGCGCGCCAAGTATCTGCCGCAGATCGCCCTCGCCTGCAAGCGCCTCGCCACCATGGTCGATGGCGCGCTCGCCAAGAAGAAGCTCCCGCTGGTCCTGGGCGGCGACCATTCCGTGGCCGTCGGCACAGTGGCCGGCGTCTCCCGCCATTTCCGCCGCAAGAAGCAGGACATCGGGCTCATCTGGATCGATGCCCACGCCGACATGAACACTCCCGAAACTTCCCCCAGCGGCAACGTCCACGGCATGCCGCTGGCCTGCTGTGTAGGTCTCGGCCCGCCCGAGCTGGCCAACCTGTTCGGCTACGCGCCCAAAGTCAAACCGCGCAACACTGTCCTGGTGGGCCTGCGCGACGTCGATTCGCTCGAAAAGGGCCACGTGCGCGAAACCGGCGTGCGCTTCTTCACCATGCGCGACATCGACGAGCGCGGCCTGCGCTCCATCATGGACGAAGCCTTCCGTATCGCCACCGACGACACCGCCGGCTTCCACCTCTCGCTCGACATGGATTGGGTCGACCCGCAGTTCGCTCCGGGCGTCGGTACCCCGGTGCGCGGCGGCGCCACCTATCGCGAAGCCCACCTGGCCATGGAGTTGATTTGCGACAGCGGCCATATGCTCTCCATGGAAGTCGTCGAGGTCAACCCGGTGATCGACGAAATCAATCGCACCGCCGATTTGGCAGTCGAAATGATCATGTCCGCCCTGGGTAAGAAGATCCTATGAAAACGACAGTCGCCGTAATCTACGGCGGGCGCAGCGGCGAGCACGATATTTCCGTCCGTTCGGCGAAATCCATCAAGGCGGGACTCAATCGCGACCGTTATGATGTAGTCGATTACTTCATCGACCAGTCAGGGAAATGGTCGCCTGAGCCGATCCTGCCGGAGCCCGGCGCGCATCCTGAAATAGACGTGGTGTTTCCCGTTTTACACGGCACCTTCGGCGAAGACGGTACCGTGCAAGGACTGCTGGAGCTCGCCGATCTGCCTTATGTGGGAGCCGCCGTGCTGGCTTCTTCCATTTCCATGGATAAAGAGATGATGAAGCGGGTCTGCATCGAGCGCGGCCTGCCGGTGGTTGAGTACGTGGCCCTCTCGCGCCATCAGCTCGATGCCATCGCCATCGCCGATCGCTTCCCCTTCCCCGTCTTCGTAAAACCGGCCAATCTGGGATCCTCCGTGGGAATTTCCAAAGTCCACAACCGCGCCGAACTGGAGCCCGCCTTGCGCCTGGCTGCCGAATTCGACCGCAAGATCATCGTGGAGCGCGGCATCGAAGGCCGCGAGCTGGAATGCGCGGTGATCGGCAACGACTCGCCGGAAGCCTCCCTGCCTTGCGAGATCCTGCCTTCCAAGGAGTTTTACGACTATGAAGACAAATATCTCCTGGACCGCGCCGAGTTCCGCCTCCCTGCCGAGCTGCCCGAATCGCAAACCGCCGAACTGCGCCGCCTGGCGGTCGAGTGCTACCGCGCGGTCGAATGCGAAGGCATGGCGCGCGTCGATTTCCTGCTGGAGTCGGCCACGGGCCAGCTCTATCTGAACGAGATCAATACCATCCCGGGCTTCACCTCCATCAGCATGTATCCCAAGATGTGGGAGCACAGCGGCCTGTCCTTCTCCGCGCTGCTCGACCGCCTCATCGAGCTGGCGCTGGAGCGCCACGCCGCCCGCAAAGCCACCCGTTTTAGCCGCTGATAAATTAACTTGCGCCCGCCAAGCTAAAATAGAACTACCGGTACCGCATGCGCCTTCGTCTTCTCTGGGCCGCGCTCCTCGCCCTCTTGCTTTGCTGGCCGTCCCTCGCCTCGGATGACGGCATGGCAGCCAGCATCAAAGCCATCACCGAAGCCTACGCCATCCTGGAGGACCATGCCGCCGACCCGGTGTCCGCCGAACAGGCTTTCTTTCAGGGCGCTATCCCCGGTATGCTGCGCCGCCTCGACCCGCATTCGGTCTTCTTCGATCCCGGGCAGTTCGAGCAGCTAAAGAAACTCCAGACCTCCACTGAAAAAGGTTTCGGCAGCGTAGTCTCTGTGCTTCCCGGCCGCGTCATCGTGCTGCAGACCCTCCCCGGCACGCCCTCCGCGAAATCCGGCATGGCGCCCGGCGACGAAATAATCGCCGTCAACGGCTACCAGCTCAACCGCCTGGATACCGAACAGCTCATCTCCCTGCTTTCGCAATCGCGCCAGCAGCAGGCCCAGCTCGTGGTGCGCCGCTCCGGCAGCGCCCGCTTTATGAACTTCATCCTCACCCCCGAGGAAATGCAGGCGCCCAGCGTCGACCGCGCGTTTCTTCTGCGCCCCGGCATCGGCTATGTCAAAGCCACCAGCTTCGACGAACAGACCGGCCGGCTCATCCGCGACGCCATCGAAAAGCTCGGCGGCCGCAACCTGAAAGGACTGGTGCTCGACCTGCGCAAGAACCCCGGCGGCCTGGTCACTTCCGCGCTCGAAACCGCCGCGCTGTTTCTCAAGCCCGGCTCGCGTATCGTCACCGTGCGCGGCCGCAACGTCGCCGAAAAGGCCGAAGAAGTTCCCTCCGGGGCCACTCCCTACGAATTCCCCCTCGCCGTGCTGGTCGACGAGCGCACCGCCAGCGCTTCCGAAATCGTCACCGGTGCGCTGCAGGACCACGACCGCGCCTCCGTCATCGGCGAAACCAGCTTCGGCAAAGGCCTCGTGCAGAGCGTCTATCCTCTCTCGCAGGGCACCGGCCTGGCCCTGACGACCGCGCTCTACTACACCCCCAGCGGCCGCTCCATCCAAAAGCCCCTGGACGCCTCCCAGTTCGCGCTGGCCGGCGCCACCGCCCATCCGAATGGCACATCCAAGTTCCACACCGACGCGGGCCGCACCGTGACCGGCGGAGGCGGTATCCTGCCCGACTACGTCGTGCCGCCGCCAGTCATGACGCGTCTGCGCGCCGTCCTGGATGCCTCCGGATCGTTCACCAACTTCGCCACCGAGTACGTTGCCGGCCACAAGATCTCGGAAGACTTTGAGGTAACCTCCGCGCTGCTCGACGACTTTCAGGTGTTCCTGTCCCAGCGCGAGATCCAGCCGGGCGTGACCGAGTGGTCCGCCGAGCGCGAGTTCATCACCAACCGCCTGAAGACCGAAATCTTCAATCAGGCCTTGGGCGTCGCCAAGGGCGACGAAGTAGAAGCCCAGCGCGACCCCCAGATCTTGAAAGCGCTGGAACTGCTGCATTAGGCCGGCGGCCGCGTCTTCCACCGCCGGTGAATCCACAGCCACTGGTCCGGATACTCGCGGATCACCGCCTCCAGTTGCCCTTGTAGCGCCTGCGTGTCGCGCGCCACGTCTCCGGTGATCTCGATCGCCGGATAGAATCGCAGCACGTACCCGCGCTCCTGCTCCATCCACAGCGCGAACCCCGGGATCACCGCCGCCCCGCTGTGCGCCGCCAGCTTCGCAAAGCCCGTACCGGCGCAAGCCTTCACGCCGAAGAAATCCACGAACGTGCCCTCTTCGAGCGAGGCATTCTGGTCCACCAGGATGCCCACCGCCTGGTTGTCGCTCAGCGCCTTCAGAATGCCGCGCGCGTACTCCTTCTTGCCGATCAGCCGGTTCCCCGACAGCGTCCGGTATCGCTCCACCAGCGCGTCGATCCGCGGATTATCCAGCGGCCGGATCACCACGTGCATCGGCGCGGA
The DNA here is from genome assembly GCA_035308525.1 of Bryobacteraceae bacterium. GTDB lineage: Bacteria > Acidobacteriota > Terriglobia > Bryobacterales > Bryobacteraceae > Bog-159. Next base: position 14,313 of record DATGGM010000347.1, on the reverse strand, counting down.
CATGAGCGCGTGCGCGAACGCGCTCAGCTCCCAGTTGCCCAGGTGGGCCGTCGCAAAAAGCACGCCGCGGCCCCGTGCGCTGGCCGCCTCAAAGTGGTGGTAGCCTTCGTAGCGAATCAGCCGCCCCACATTGCCGCTGTCGATCCGCGGGAACCGCGCGAAGGTTTCGAGCAGCCGCGCGATCGAGCGAAACACCCCGGCCGTGATCCGCAGATGCTCCGCGTGGCTCAAGTCCGGCAGCGCCATCGCCAGGTTGGCCAGCGCCACCCCGCGCAGCCTCGGCAGCGCCAGGTCCAGCAATCCCGCGTAGCCCCGCGCCAGCCAGTGGGCTACCCGACGCGGCGGCCATTGGAGCGTTGCCACCACCGCCAGGGCCATCCAGTATTCGAGCGTATCGCGCACGGCTGACCGCTGTCGCATGAAACGTCATTGTAGCGGGAGCGCGTGCGCTGAATCGTGATCCGGCCGGGCCTCGATGGTGGCTCGCAGGGCCTTCGCCACTTCGGCGGCGATGTCGTCCTGGACCAGCTTGTCGATCAGTTCCTCGGTCATGCCGTCGGCGAAGATTTCGTTGGCCATCTGATCGGTCAGGTCCAAAAACGGCAGCACCGCGATGGACTTGGCCGGCTGTGTAACAACTGGCCCGGCCGTTCCATGCGGGCCGCCCCGATTATATCAATCCGCTGCGGGACGGCTCTGTCCCAAAAAGGCACACACGCGACCGTGGGAACGGGGCTGAAGTTCTACTATGGATTGGCCCGATCCTGTACAATCGGACTATGAAAATCCTGTTTGGACTCCTCTGCGTCGCGGGCGCAGCCGCCTGGGGCGCCGACACCATCCACATCGATGCGAGACCGGGTATGTGGGAAAGCACCATGACCGTACAAAGGTCCGGCATGCCTCCCATCCCAGCGGAGTTGCTGGCGAAGCTGACACCCGAACAAAAAGCCATGATGGAGGCCCGCATGAAGGCGCGGGAATCCCAACCCGCCAAACCCATCGTCTCGAAACGCTGCGTCACGCAGGAAGATATCGAGAAGGGGCTCGACTTCGGCGAGGCGAAGGGCAACTGTAAACGCACCGTGGCAAACGCCACCTCCTCGAAGGCGGAGTTCCGGCTGGAGTGTGAAATAGGCGCGATCAAGACAAATGGAACCCTTCGCGTCGAGGCGCTCGATCCCGAGCATGTCAAAGTGAGTATGCACTTCACATCCGGGGACGGATCTCAAGCGATGACGATCGACGGCAATGGCACCGCGAAGTGGCTCGGCGCGGCCTGCGGCGCCACTAAGTAATTAAAACGCCCATGTGACACTGGTATACCCGGTGTTGGCGTGATATCCCTGGTAAAACCCCAACAGCCCGAAGTCTTCGTGGTAATTATAGAACTGCCAGCCAGCGTTCCACCGCAGCTTGGGGTTCAGGCGTACAGAAAGGCGCGCCATGGGCGACTGGAAGTTGAGCGGGAACGTCTGTACCGGCGCGAAGATCACCGTGGTGGGATCGGTGGCGCCGGACGGGCTCGCGGAACCGCGGCCGTCGCCCGTATCACGAGTGATGCTGTAACCGACGTACACGTCCGCGCGTTTGGCCACAGTAAAGCGCGCGCCCAGGTTACCCGCGTGAATATTGCTAATGTAGATCTGGTTACTGGCGTAAGGCGACACTTGCGGCAATCCGGCAAAAAAAGCGATTCCGGAAAGCGCATCCAGATGCAGCTTGGCGTAACTGGCATCCACCGCAAACCAGTCTCGCGGGGTCCAAGTCACGTTCGCACTATAATTGCGCGCGTGCGAGCTATACGCGGTCAGCGAAATTGAGTTGTTGTTGTAGTTCTGCTTGTAAGCCGCGTCGAAGGTCAGCTTTTTCACCTTGTACTCGAAGCGTCCACCCAGGGCATGATAGTCGCGGTCGCTCACCGGGGTGAAAGGATGGTCCGCGCGGCCGATCTCGCTTTCCAGATTGATGGTCATGGCCTGCACCGGCTTCAGCCGGATGCCCAACAATCCCTCCTGCAAGTGATTGTCCTGCTCGTACGATGTAGATCCCTCGATATAGCGTATGTGCCGCTGGGAATAATGATAGCCGCTGTAGAACGAGAGCCACTTGCGGACGCGGTAATTCAGGTCGGTGGCATTGGCGATGGTACGCAGGCCCAGGTAGCGGAAAGAGACGAGGGTAGTTTCCAGGCCGGGATTGAACTGCTCGTAGTTCGACGTGCCGTCGATCCTGGTGCTGTCGACCGAAGTGTTATTGACCAGCGTGAGGCTGGTGGTGGGAAACAGGCTGACGGAGAGATCTCCGACCAGCGATGGCCGCGAGGCATCGCCGCCCACCACCACCTGCTGGTTCTGCAGGCCCACGGGAGTAGCTCCAAAGGCGTTTTCGTCCAGGACAAAATCGCGGCGGCCCTGCACGTAAGTGATGCGGCCGTTCACCGCGTAAAGATTTGTGCTTTTATTGAGATTTCCCAGCCAGTAAGGGCTGGTGCCGTGATAGGGTTCGGTTCGCTGAAATTGCGATAGGGTGTAGCCGGCGGCGGGGTTGCCGCCCTGAATGAGGCCGTTCTCCTGATAGCCGCTGTCCTCCTTGAAATCCACCCAGGTGTGCAGCACCGTAAGTTTGAAGCCGGCCAGATTCACGTCCGCGCCCAAACGGTACTCGTCCTGCTCGCGGTGCACGTTCTCAAACACGGGAAACTCGCTGGCAGGAGGCGAATAGGGATCGAGTAACAACACGGTCGAGAGCGCCGGTCCATCCTGTATGTTACGGCTGTAGCCAACATGGAATTGAATTTTGGATTGCGGCAGCAGCGTCAGGTTATGATCCTGCATGCGGCGGCTGGTGTCCATCAAGTGGAGTCCGCCGGCCACCGGCAGCCCGGGATTGTAATAATCGTCGAGGCGCCACAGCATGTCGTAGCGGTACAGCTTGTTCTTCTCGATGCGCAGCGCAGCGGATTCGTACGGGTCGTTGCCCAAGCCGCTGACGGAGAGGACAATCTGATCGAGCCAATGGCCGTGGCCGTCGCGCGAGTTCACACTCAGGTTGCCGCTCAGCAGGCGGATACCGTCGCCGTAATTGACATCCGCGCGGTAAGTGCCGGCGCTTCCGTTGACCACGGCGAACCGGTAGCCGGTTTCGAACGAGTCAGTCACGTTATAGTCACCGGTATTCTCGCCGCGGGGAGAGCCGGCCTGTTCCGGAGTCGGGCTTACTACCTGCGCCGGCAGGGCCTGCGCCAGGAGAATCCATACGATGTAAAGCGTGTTCCGCATGGTGTCTCTCACCGGAAGAAGTAGCCATCGCTGTTCGACCCGTGAATGCGCACGTGGCAGACCGTGCAGCGCTGATAGCGCGGGTCCAGCATGTTATGCGTCTGCGAGAGAGCAGTGACGCCGCCGTTGCGCGAGCCGAAGGGCGGCTGGCCGTTATGGCAGCGCAGGCACAGCGTATAGACCACCGGCCGCGCCAGCAGCTTGGCGTTGGCCGATCCATGCGGAGTATGGCATATCTCACAGCCTTCCACGCGCACGGGAGGATGCTCATAAGCGAAGGGGCCGCGCTTGTCCGCGTGGCATTTCAGGCAGGCTTCCTCGTTACCCAGGGATTGCGCCACCATGCGCGGCCGGTCCGCCATGCCCCAGGAGGGCGCGAATGCGCCGTGCGGATTGTGGCAATCCGTGCACACCATGAAACCTTCGTTCACGCGATGTTTGAAGGGCATGGAGAACTGCGCGCGCACATTGTTGTGACAGCCGTAGCATACGTCGATCTGTTTCTTCGCCAGCAGGAATTGGGGCGTTGCCGCTTTGTGAATGGAGTGACAACCGGTGCACGCCACGTCGGCCAGTGAGTGAGACGAACGCCGGATATTTACTTTTCCGAAATCCTGCGCGTGACAGTTCAGGCAGGCGTCCAGCACGGCCTTGGGCTCCATCAGCGAGAACGCGCGCGGAATGGTGGTCTTACCGCCATGAGCTTCAATGTGAGCTTTGGCGGGCCCGTGGCAACCCTCGCAGCCCGTGCGTTCGGGCGGCAGATCACCGCTGGCGATACTTTTGTAGTGTGGGTTCTTATAGAAGTTGAACCAGACGTTGGCGTGACAAGTCTTGCAAGCGTCGCTGCCGACATAGTCGGAGGCCAGTAGGGGCAGGCACAGGAACAAGAGGAACAGGCACTTGAACACTATTCCCAATATAAATGAAAAATCGCTAAACACCTGCAAATTCTGTCAGAAACTGTACCGCAGAGCCAGCAGTGCGTGCGAATTACGACGGTACTGGCCAAGGAAATCGGACGCATCGCCGCGGATCAGCGTGTAGCCCGCGGTGGCCCGCCAGTGCGATCCGATGGCCTGCGAGTATTGAAGCGTGACCCACAAGCCCTGGCCGTTCTGCCGCACGGCTGTTTCGAGCGACACGCTGCGATTCGTGTCGATGGTGTACCCGGCGTGACCGAGAAAGGCGCTGGTCAATCCACGGTCCGGCGCGAAATTGAAGAGAGAGCGGTGCTCCGTGACCACTTGGCCGGCATAACCGCCGATAAAGAACCATTCGCCTGCCTGCCGCTCCACCTGCGCCACGTACAGGACGTATTCATCTTCCGTCTTGGTGGTGGATGTGAAGTAGGCCGCTTCCGTTTTCAGTGTGATGCCTTTCAGCGGGATGGCCGCATCGCCGCCATACATGCGCATGTGGGGATAGTATCGCTCCACATCCACGGTGAGCGGCAGCGGTTGCTGAATATTGAACAGGGGAAGGTTATTGTGACCTTCGTAGAACGAGAGCGAGTACTCGGCCACGCGGCCGATGTGATTCCAGCGCGCGCCGAACTGCGAACCGCCCGGAAACGATGGCCGCAGTTCATCGACGGCGATGCCCGGGGGCACGTTGGACCAGCGCTGATTGAATAGAGGAATGCGGCTGGGAGTGAACACGGGCGCCCACACCACGTCGATGGTGTTGGATTGTCCGCCGTAAGTAGCACGCACCGCAGTGATGGCCAGGAATTCGCTGTCGACTACGGTCAGATAGTCGCGCGGCGCGAAGCGGTCGGTGGGGTTGAGGATGTCGGCCTTGCCCCAACGGACGAACTGCTTGCCTAAGACCAAGGTCAGCTTCCGCTTCGAATAGGTGGCGTTGAGCTGCCGGACTTCGAACGATGGCCGCCGCCGCTCCCGATCGTCCCAGGAGAAGTCCCAGGCACGATCGACCTGCTCGTGCGTGTCCGTGCGCGCTTCGATCCCGGCGGCGAACTGCCAGTTGGAATTCAGCTTGTAGAAGGCCTCATAGCGGAACAGCGCTTCGCCAATCGCCTGGCCGCTGTCGTTTGGGGCAGTCTGTGGATACCCAATGAAATCCGCTTCGAGGAACCCGCGCTGGGTGAAGTCCTGGCCGGAGAGTACGGCCGCAAATGCCACCAGCGCGAATCCGGCTCCCGGGACCCCGGGCCTCACATGGCCCGCCGCAGCGCCTGCACCGTGAAATCGTCGTCTTTCATGGGCACGTTGTAACGCACGTTCTCGAGCTTCAGGATGGTGCGGCTGTTGCGGCCGAGGTCGGTCATTTCGAGCAGGCGCGCCGTCCAGATACCCTGGATATTCTGGATATCCTTCTCCACCAAACGCCGCACCAGTTTGTCTTTCACGTAGTTCTCGTATTGCACCGGGACATAGTTGTCTTTGCGAATCCAGACGCGCGACGAGGTATATTGCGAACTCTTGCTCTGCTTGGGTTTGGACTCGATGCGCCAGCAGGCCGCGCCATCCACGGCTTCGTCGCCCTCAAGCTTAAAATCAAACTGGTCGACATCGCGCTCCTCCAGGTCCTCGAAGCTGAAGTCGGTGCCGAAGAAGCGGGTGGAGCGATCCTGTTGCGCGATGCGCCGGTCGCGGCCGATGGCGGGTGTCCACATCCATTGATCCGACGAGCGCTCCGGATGGTTCACCACCAGCAGCGCCACGCCCTTGACTTCGGCCGGCGTGGTGAAGCGGATGATGGCTTTGCTGTTGCCGTAGGAGCCCAGCCGGTCGGACTGCCAGCTCTTTTTCGAGACTTTGTGGTTCGCGCCGACAACTTCGAGAGAGCCTTCATAGCGCTGCGAATCGGCGCGGCCGCGGCGCTGGGATTCGGCTACGATCTGGCGGGCATCCTGCGCGGACAGCGCACCGGCCATCAGCAGGAGCCCGGCGGTCAGGCGACTACTCATACTCCAGAGCCTCCACCAGGGAACTGCGGACGGCGGTTTCCGCTGGGAACAGCGCGGAGCCGAAGGCCGCGCCCAGAATCACGGGAATCAACACCGCCACGATGCCGTAGGGGAATGTGTAATCGAGCGAGATGCCCGCGAAGCTTTCGCGCGAGACGGTCAGCTGGTAATAAAGGTTGACGGCTCCCGCGGCCACGCCCAAGGTCAGTCCGATTACCCCGATGGCGACGGCTTCCATCCAGATCGTATGGCGGATCTGGCTGCGCAGCCCGCCCACCGCGCGCAGCACGCCCAACTCGCGCCGGCGGTCGGTGATGGAAACCGTCAGTGTATTGACGATACCGAGGATAGCTACTAACACCGCTACGAAGAGCTGCAAATAGGTCATGGCGAACCATTGGTCGGTCACTTTCAAAACATAGCTGCGCACATCCGTATTCGAAAGTACGAACAGCCGGCGCTCGTGCGTGAATCGGTCGAGGATGCGGCCTTTCACCTCGCTCCGCGAAGCGCGCGGCGACAGATAGACGCGGAAGACGTCCACGGTGTCGTCTTTCCAGAGCTTGCGGTACAGCGCGCGGTCGATAAAGAAAGTGCCCAACTGATTCGAATAATCTTTCAGAATACCGGCGACCGGCTGGCGCAGGACGCCCGATGGCGTGGCGATCTCCATCATCTGGCCGAGCTTCAGCTTCTGCAACTGCGCCAGGTTGTCCGCGATGATGATGCCTTTCTGGGCGGCCACGTCGCGGTACATCTCGTCGAAGTCGCCCGCCGTCACTTTGCGTCCGCGGGTGCGGCGCGCGATGCTCGTCGAATCGGTGGCCACCAGCATCACAGGGTTGCCTCCGAAGTTGATGCGCACGATGCGCACCGGCTGCACTTCGGCGATGCCGGGAATCTGGCGCAGGCCATCGGTCATAATGTCGGGGAACCGGTAGGTGCGGGAGGAGATGACCTCGGAAGTGGTGATAAAGAAGTCCGGGTTCATGGTGGTGTCCATCCACTCCTTGATGTCGGTGTAGCTGGCGCGCGCCAGGCCGCCCAACGCAATCACCAGCGCCAGTGAGAGCATCAGGGCCGCCACGGTCGCTGAGGTGCGCCGGGGCGCCTGAATGAGGCTATCGGCTGCCAGCGCGCCCTCGACCGGCCGCACCAGCTTGAGGGGACCGCGCAGCGCCCTGGACAGATACAGCGACAGGGATGGGGTAAGCAGCAGCATGGCGATGACCGCCAGCAGATATCCGGAATAGAAGATGACGTGCGAGCGTCCCAACGCGAGGCAGGCCGCCGCGATGGCGATGGCCGTCAGCGCGGCGATGCGCCGGCGGCGGTTCTCTCCCGCCGAGAGAACCTGGTATTGGCCCTTTTGGAGCGCCTTGACCGGGTCCACGCGGGCGGCGTTGCGGGCCGGCAGAAACGCCGCGATCATGCTGGTGATCACGCCCACCGCGGCCGCGGTCACCAGCAGCCAGGGGCGCACCAGCATGTGATCGGCGTTGGCGGAAACGCCCATTACCCCTTCCATGAAGGCATTGGTGCTGGCGGTGAGTCCTTGCGCCATGAGCAGGCCGAAGCCGATGCCCACCGCCGATCCAACCAGACCCGCGACGGCGCTTTCCCCGAGGAACAGCGTGCGAATCTGGCCGCGGGTAGCGCCCAGTGCGCGCAGGATCCCGATTTCGCTGCGGCGCTGGGTCACCGCGATGGAAAACGAGTTATAGATGATGAACGTGCCGATAAACAGCGCAAACAGGCTGGCGACATTCATGGTCATTTCGTAAACGCTCATCAAGGACTCGAAATGCTCGCCGCGACCCGAAGGCGGGTCCACTTCGTATCCCGGCCCCAGCACCTTGCGCAGCGAAGCTTGCCCCTGTTCCAGACTGACACCTTCTTTGAGGCCGATATCGATGCGGTCGAAGCGCCGCCCCATGCCGAAGACCTTCTCAGCGGCGTAGATATCCATGATCGCCAGGTTGCCGCCGAAGGCGGACGACATGCCGCCGGATCGCAGAATGCCGCGCACGGTGAACTGCTTGTCGCCCTCCATTGTCTTCAGGGCCAGCTTACTGCCGCTGCCCAGGCCGTTGCGCGCCGCGAAGTCGCGCGTCAGGATGAGCGAATCCGGCTGCGCCAGGAACACCAGGGGATCGTCGATGACGTCCTGGTCGCCGCCTTCCAGATCGTAGTCGCGCAGGCTGCGGTCGCCGGTCATATCCACGGCCAGGATGAGCAGCTTGCCCTGGCCTTTGATTCCGCTATCCACCACCTGCTCGATCACCGGCGCGGCAGCGCGGACATCCGGGTCGCTCTCTGCGCGCTCCAGCGCTTCTTCCGGGAAACCGCCGTCGCCCGCCGAGACCTGCAGCTGGGTCTTGCCCGCGATATGCTCGACCGTGCGGTTGAATGCTTCGAGCACGCTCTGGTTGGCGGTGTACATACCGACCAGCAGCGCGACCCCCAGAACGATGCCGCCAATGGTGAGCAGCCACCTGACCATGTGCTTGCGCGCGTACGGCCAACTGATGAGGCGCAGCAGAATCATCGGCGCACGTCTCCCACGATGCGCCCATCGTGAAGCGTGACCATGCGCGGGCAACTCTCGGCGACGCCCTTGTCATGCGTGACGATGAGGACGGTGGCGCCCAGGCGCTCGTGCAGATCGCGGATCAGGCGCAGGATGTCGGCGCCGGTGTGGCTATCCAGGTTGCCGGTGGGCTCGTCGGCCAGCAGAACGGGCGGGTCGAAGGCCAGCGCGCGGGCGATGGCCACGCGCTGCCGCTCGCCGCCGGAAAGCTCATCGGGCTGGTGATCGAGGCGATGGCCAAGTTGGACCAGCTCGAGCAATTCGCGGGCCCGCGCGGTGGTCTGCTGCCGCGGCATGCCTTTCAGGTGCAGCGGCAGCGCCACGTTCTCCAGGCAATTCAGGCTGGGCAGCAGATTGAAGAACTGAAAGATGAAGCCGATTTTGTCGCGGCGCAGGCGGGTGAGGTCGTCGTCGGAGAGGCTGGCGATGGTGCGGCCGTCAATGCGAATCTCGCCAGAGGTGGGGCGGTCCAGGCCGCCGATCAGGTTCAGCAGGGTGGATTTGCCGGATCCGGAAGGCCCCACGATGGAGAGCATCTCGCCACGGGCTACCTGGAGGTCGATCTGTTCCAAGGCAGTGACTTTGCGCTTGCCGTCGAAGCTCTTCTGTACCGCCACCAAAGAGATCAAATTTCGCTCCAGGGATTGGATTCGTCAAGGTACCGGCGCGGTGCGCAATTGGCAGGCGAAAAGCGAAGCTGCCTACACGCCAGCCAGTACTTCGCGGGCGGCGGCTACCACGGTGGCCGGCAGGAATCCGAATTTCTTTTGCACCTCTTTTAAGGGCGCCGAAGCGCCAAAAGTGTGCATGCCGATCATGCGCCCGTGCGGGCCCACGTAGCGGTCCCATCCCAGAATGGACGACTGTTCCACGGAAACGCGCGCCGTAACCGCCGGCGGCAACACCGTTTCGCGATACTCGGGCGGCTGCTGCTCAAACAGGTCCCAACTCGGCATGCTCACCACGCGCGCCTTCACGCCTTCGGCCGTGAGCTGCTCATAGGCTTGCACGCACAAACTCACTTCACTGCCGGAGGCCAGCAGCAGGACCGCGGGTTTGCCATCCGGCGCGTCAGCCAGGATATAAGCGCCCTTCTCGACGCCCGACGCCGGCGCGTACTTGGCGCGGTCGAGCGTCGGCAGCGCCTGCCGCGTGAGGATCAGGGCCACCGGCTGATGGCGCTGCTTCATCGTAAACCGCCAGCACTCCACCACTTCGTTGGCGTCCGCCGGGCGCAGGGTGATCAAGCCGGGCACGGCGCGCAGCGAAGTAAGCTGCTCGATCGGCTGATGTGTGGGGCCGTCTTCGCCGACGCCGATCGAATCGTGCGTGAACACATGGATCACCGGCAGATCCATGATGGCGGCGAGCCGTATAGGCGGCTTCATGTAGTCGCTGAAAATCAGGAACGTGGAGCCGTAAGCCCGGATCTTTGAAAGCGACAATCCGTTCACGATGGCGCCCATGGCGTGCTCGCGGATGCCGAAGTGCATGTTCCGGCCGCCGCGGTTGTCGAATTCGAAGTCCCCGGCGCCCTCGAAGGTGAGCCGCGTCTTGGTTGAGGGGAATAAGTCCGCCGCGCCGCCCATCAGCCAGGGAATATTCCAGGCGAGCTTGTTCAACACCCGGCCGGACGAATCGCGCGTCGCCATACCCTTTGGATCGGCCGGGAAGCTAGGTAGATCCTTGTCCCAGCCTTCCGGAAGCTGCCGGTGCATCATGCGGTTGAGCTGGTCGGCCAAGTCCGGATATTCGGCCTTGTATTCCTCGAAGCGGGCCCTCCAGGCGTCGCGCAACTGCTGGCCGCGCTCGCCCATACCCGCCCGGAAATGCTCGCGCACGCCTTCGGGGATCAGGAACTTGGCGTCCTCGGGCCAGCCGTATGCGCGCTTGGCCAGGCGGACCTCTTCTTCGCCCAGCGGCTCGCCGTGCGCGCCGCTGGTGTCCTGCTTGTTGGGCGCGCCGTAGGCAATGTGACTATCCACGATGATGAGCGTCGGCCGGTCTGTGGTGTCCTTGAAGACCTGCAGGGCGCGTTCCAGCATCTCCAGATCGTTGGCATCGCTGACGCGCGTGACATTCCAGCCGTAGCCGATGAAGCGGGTGGCTACATCGTCGCTGTAGGCCAGGGCGGTGTGCCCCTCGATGGTGATGTGGTTGTTGTCGTAAATCCAGCAGAGATTGGAAAGCCGGTGATGGCCGGCCAGTGAGGCGGCCTCTCCCGTGATGCCCTCCATCATGTCGCCATCGCCGCAGATCACGTAGACGTCGTAATCGAACATCTCGAATTCGGGGCGGTTGAAATGTTGCGCCATCCACCAGCGGGCCATGGCCATGCCGACGCTGTTGCCCACGCCCTGCCCGAGCGGGCCGGTGGTGGTTTCGACACCGGAGGTCCAGCGGTATTCCGGGTGTCCGGGGCAGCGGCTGTCGAGCTGGCGAAAGCGCTTGATGTCTTCCAGCTTGACGGACAGCTCGCCCAGCGTTTCATACTGCGGGTTGACGGCCTTCACGCCGCAAAGATGCAGAAGCGAATAAAGCAGCATGGAGGCGTGCCCGTTGGAGAGCACGAAGCGGTCGCGGTTGGGCCAGATGGGATCTTCCGGATCGAACCGCAGGAAATGCTGCCAGACGGTGTAGGCCACGGGCGCGAGGGCCATGGGAGCTCCAGGATGTCCGGAATTGGCTTGCTGCACGGCGTCGATGGAGAGGGTACGGATAGTGTTGATGGCGAGCTGATCGAGTTGTTCGTTTGTCATCAGGGCTCCTTGCGGGGCGTCAAGGCCGAATTGCTATGATAACTCCCCGCTGGTGCGGGGAAGCGCCACAGGCTAGCGCCGGATTATCTTGAGCTGCACGCTTTCCTTGCCGCCTTCGGCGATTTCGATGGACTGCCCCTGCGATTCGAACGGCCGCAGGAAATCGGGATCGTACATCACCTGGTTGGGATCCGCATCCTCGAAGGCGAATAGTTTGTACGTACCGGGTGCGATGGCCTGAATACGGAAATGGCCGTCCCGGCCAACCGGCTCCAATTTAGTCGCCGTCTTCTTATGGGCCGCATCGGGAACCAGCGCCACCACAGCGCCGGGCGGGAGGGCCGATTGTTCGCCTTCGACCACGCCTGCGATTTGTCCGCCGTTGGCGCTCATTACCACCACCAGTTCACCGCCGGCCGCCCCTTGTGTTAAATCCAAACCGGTCTGCGTGATGTCCCGGTCCGACCAGCGCACCACCTTCAGATACAGATCCGGAGGGGCATTCACCGAGACCTGATAGAGCCCCGGTTCCAGGCCCTGGAAGACAAACGGGCCATCCTCCCTGCCCTCGCCGGGCCGGCTTTGCGCGCGGCGTCCTTCGCCCTCCAGAATCACATGCAACCGCGGCGTTTTCGCCGCCGTCTTGCCCTCCACACGGAGCTGTCCGGAGACATCCATGGGGGGCAGCAGGCGCAACTCGATTCCTTCCAGATCGGCCCCGCCAACCTGCACGGGCAGGTGCGCGCTGCATGGTTGTCCGGCTATAGCGCCGTGCGCAATCACGGTGTAAGATCCGGGTGAAACGCCGCGCAGCTCAAATTTGCCCTTGGCGTCGTCGATGCTGGTGGTGACGGTCCCGGAGCCTCCGCCTTCCTGAACCATCGTCAAACCCACTGACATTTCACTTCCGGGATTGATCACCCGGCCGCGAATGACTGCCAGCCGGGTTGCGTGCAGAGTTACATCGATGCCTTGCAGCACCTGGCCCGGGCTGACTTCGATGGCGGACGCGGCGGCGGCGTCCGGGGTGCCGGGATAGTAAGACGCGGCGTACGCATCGCGCGATCCGTTCATCATTCCCATAGTGCCGGCCTTCAGGTAGTACTTGCCCGGCTTGACATCGTAGAGGCGGTACTCGCCGCGGTCGTCACTCGTGGCGCTGGCCCGGGCCGATAACTGCCGTCCCGCCGCGGTGTATTGGTACGACATCATCTGCACTTCAATTTGCCGGATGGGATCGCCGTCTTCATCCAGGATGCGGCCCGTGATGACTCCCAACGGGTCCAGGCGCAGCACCGCGTCCCGCTTTTCTTGGTCCGCGGCCAGCACGATATCGAGTCCACTGTGTTGGTCCGGCGTGGCGAAGCCCTCGCGGGCGGCCACCAGCCGATACTTGCCCGGCGCCAGGCCGGTGAATTCGAACCGGCCCGCGGCATCCGTGAGGCCGCCCCCGTCGTCCCACTGTCTCCTTTTGCTTTGAGGTTTGCCGGACAGCTCGAACAGAGCTACGCGCGCCTTCCGGACAGGTTCGCCTGTTGCGGAATTTAACACTTTCCCGGCCAAGAGGCCCTTTTCCGGCGTCGAGGGATCGGTCTGCGCCGACAGGCAAATTGCCGAACAGAAGAGGAGCAGGCCACACCGCATGGCGCTACTCTAATGAGCTGAGTATTGCTCCTGCGGCGAGTTCAGCTTGACGGGGATGGTCTTTTCCTCTTCGTCGACATCGAAGGTCTGCCCGAAGGTCTGGTAGCCCTTGGCGATCACCTGAATGAGAATAGTCCCTTGCGGGATCGTCACGGGCACCCTGGCGAGACCTTCCTGGTTGGTGCGCATCTCCCAACTCATGTGAACCTTCTTGCCGAGCTTGGCCACCGAGCGGCCCTTCACGAACTTGACCACCACATCGGCGCGGTCGACCGGCCGGCCGCCCTGGGTGTTAACCTGGACCGTGATTTTGGTCATGGGAACCGAGGCCCAGGCCGCCAGCGCACAGAATAGCAACGCGGGCAAAATCGCAAGACGCGAACACATGCTTCGATTATGACACGCCGCTTCAAGCGATATCCGGCAGCAGAAAGCGCGCCGGGCAGCCGGCCGCGCGCGTGACAGCCTCGGCGGCCAGATACCCGCTGCGGACGGCGCCTTCCATGGTGGCTGGCCAGCCGGAGCGCGTCCAATCGCCGGCCAGGAACAGGTTGGGGCGGCTGGTTTCCGCGGTGGGCCGCAACGCCTCGGTTCCCGGCGCGGCGGAGAACGTCGCGCGCACTTCCTTGATCACGTGCGCTTTTTCGAGCTTGGCCGCGCGCACCGCCGGCAGGAATGCGGCAAGCTCGTCCAAGGCCAGCGCGATGATTTCGGCGCGGGTCCTGGCCGACAATACTCTGGAAGCGCTGACTACAAGCTGCAGGTAGCGGCCTTCGGATTTGTTGAACATCCATTGCAGGGTGCGGTCGAGCAACGTAGCGTGCGGCAGGTCGGTGACCGGGCGATCGAACCACAGATGAATGCCGGTAATGGGTGAGTGCTCGAAGGGAGGCGCCGGCAGACCCAGGCCCGCCAGACGCTCGAACGGCAGCGCGCAAATGTAGTAATCGGCCGTATGCACGGCGCCGCCCGCGCTGACTCCGTCCGCATGGATGCGTTCGACGGGCGTGCGCAGGCGCAGCGAGACGTTGCCGATCCTCTGCCAGCGTTCGGGACGGTAGAGTTCGCCGAGCGGAATGGATGGCACGCCCATCTCGTAGGCATCCG
>DATGGM010000346.1:0-4163 GCA_035308525.1 Bryobacteraceae bacterium | reverse complement strand
TGGCAGGCGGCGGTGCTGCTGGCGCAACTGGAACGTCTGCCGGAGCAGATCGCGCAGCGTACGCGCAATGCGGCGATCCTGCGCGCGGAACTGGCGGACGCGCCAGGGCTGCGGTTGCAGGCGATTCCCGCGCAGCAGAATGCCAACTCGTGGTACCTGCTGCTGGGGCGCATTCCGGGGCGCGACGTATTTCACAAGGCGCTGACGGACGAAGGGGTGCCGGCGACGCCGTTCTATCCGCATCCGCTGTACGGGAATCCGCTGTACAAGCAAGGCAACTGCCGCGTGGAGCCCTGCCCGGTGGCGGAGGCATGTATCGAGGACGCCTTCTGGCTGCCGCATCGCGTGCTGCTGGGGGACGAAGAGACTACGCGCGAGGTGGCCGCGGCCATGCGGCAGGCCGCCCGCGCGGCGCATACCATGGAGGTAGGAACATTATGAAGAACGATCGGGATTCTCTCAGCCGGCGCGGGTTCGTGCAAGCCGCGGCGCTGGCGGCGGGCGCGCTCGGCTCGGCTGAATCGGGGCGCGCGGCGGCGGCGACCGCCGATGTGAAAATCGGGCTGTACAGCATTACCTACGGCGGCGTGTGGTACCGCGGGGATGCGCTGACGGTGGAGCAGGTGATCGGGAGGGCCAAGAAGTTCGGATACCAGGGGGTGGAGATCGACGGCAAGCGTCCGCACGGGAATCCGCTGGAGATGCCGCTGCAGCGGTGCAAAGAGCTGCGGGATCTGGCGCGCGATCAAGGCATCGAGATCTACGCGGTGGCGGCGAACAACGACTTCAGCAGCCCGATTCCGGAGCATCGCGAAGCGCAACTGGTGTACACGCGCGAGCTGATGCGCATGACGGCGGCGCTGGGGGCGAAGACGCTGCGGGTGTTCCTGGCGTGGCCGGGGGTGACGATGCTGCCGGAAGGCGGGAGCCGCTACGATATCGCGCAGGCGGTGTGGAAGGCGGAGCACAAGGACTTTTCGCCGGAACAGACCTGGGGGTGGTGCCGGCAGTGCCTGGTGGAGGCGGCGCGGATGGCGGGCGATTTCGGAGTCACGCTGGCGCTGCAGAATCATCCGCCGGTGATCGAGCGCGGGTATGTGGACGCGCTACGGATGGCGCGGGAAGTGGGGTCGCCGCATCTGAAGATCTGCTTCGACGCGCGGCTGGAACACAAGCTGGACGAGGCGGGCGTGCGGCGGGCGGTGAACGAGGTGGGGGCGCTGCAGACGCTGTGGCATTTCGGCGGCGAGTTCGACCGGGGAGCCGACGGGATCACGGTGAAGGGCGACGAGAAGGCGCTGGCGGAGATGCAGGGGCTTTTCGATATCGGATATAAGGGGTACGCGGGGTTTGAGCTGTGCCATCCGCTGCCGGTGGTGGACGGGCGGACGGTGGGGCTGGACTTTGTGGATAAGAACGCGCAGCTGGCGGCAGAGTATATGCGCGGGGTGTTGGGGGAGGCGCGGCGGGCGCACGGGGTTTAGGCACTCTCCCTTGCCGGACTTTCGCGAGCGAACGTGTTCAACATCTGCGTTGACCGAGACCTCTAAGACCCTGATTTGATTTCAACCGCGGTGATTTCGTACTGCCGCTCTTCTGCTGCGGCGTGAACGTAGACATGCTTCTTTTTGATCCTAAACTGAACCTCGTTCCCAATCGGTGGCCGCCTGTAGATCCGCTTCACTGTTCGTAAGGAAAAGCAACCAACGCCAACAGGCGCAATCCGCGCGTCATGGAGTCTATGGTATTTTTCAAAAAGTTCCCAGAGATTCCGGCTGACGATTCAGGTTTGGCGTCCCCAGGGGGATTCGAACCCCCGTTACCGCCGTGAAAGGGCGATGTCCTAGGCCGGGCTAGACGATGGGGACTTGCTGGCCGAACGGTGAAAGACTCTTTCAATGTTAACATGCGCGGGTTGCCGGATGTGTTTGCGGTGGGGTATAGTCGTCCGAAGGAGGGTTGCATGAAGAAGCTGGTTTTGGGATTCACATTTGTATTGGCGATGGCGATGAGCGCGATGGCCGGCGAGTTTAGCGGGTACATCTCCGACTCCGGTTGCGCGAAGAAGCAGGGCGCCAAAGCCGCGGCCGACAGCCACGCGGGCTGCGCGAAGGGCTGCATCAAGCGCGGCGACAAAGCCGTGCTGGTGACGCCGGACGGCAAGATCTACAACATCACGAACCAGGACAAGGTCGTAGACCACGCCGGCGAGAAGGTGACGCTGGTGGGCGATGTAGACGGCGAGAACATCACGGTAACCGAAGTCAAATCGTAGTTGGAGCGGTGGGACGGGCGCGGAGCCGGTCCTACCGCAACTTTCCCCTGGCCGCCACTTCCCACACATCTTCAACTTCCTCGCCGCGGATGCCGTAGACGCGCTCGTGGAGATTCACGGCCACGCACACGTGGTTGGGAACGATGCGCAGGCGCTCGCCGATCTCGAACGGGCGATCGCACTGGCGCACATCCACATAGCCGTGCTCCTCGTTCATCTTGTGGAACACTGCCTGGGGCGCTTCGCGGACATGTCCAAAGGTAGGCTCGCCGGGAGTGGCGGAGCGGTCGGACGAGAACGTCTTGGAACCGCCATCCACGATGATCTGGCCGGGGCGGGCGGTGGAGACCACAGTCACCAGCAGGGCGGCGGCGCAATCGTCGAGCGTGCACGCACCGCTGAGCACGGTATTCCAGTCATTGTAGACATAGGTGCCGGGGCGGATTTCGTTGAGGCCGGGCAACTCGTGCGAATGGTAGAGCGAGGGCGTGGAGCCGCCGCTGACAATGCCGACGGGAATGCCGGCGCGGCGGAAGTCGCCGAGGATGGATTCGAGCAAAGCGCCGAGCGCGGCCAGCGCTTGCAGGCTTTGCGGACCGTTGTCGCGGAGGTGGCCGGGATAGAAGGCGATGCCTTCGAAAGACAACGACGGAAGAGCTTGAATGGCGCGCGCCAGGCCCAGCAGGCCGGGGCCGGGGGTGACGCCCACGCGGCCGAGGCCGACATCGGTTTCGGCGAGCACGCCGATAGTGACGCCGGCGGCCGCGGCGGCTTCGGACAGATGCCGCGCGGCGAACAGGCTATCGAGCGACACGGTGACGCGGGCGCGGCGGGCCACATCCATCAGGCGGGCGAGCTTGGAGCCGCCGATGACGGGATAGGCGACCAGCAGATCCGGCGGGGCGGCGTCGAGCATGACTTCGGCCTCGCCGACTTTGGCGACGGTGAGACCGGCGGCGCCGAGGTCGAGCTGGCGGCGGCCGATGCGCGGGGACTTGTGGGTCTTGGTGTGGGGGCGCAGGCGGAGGGCGTGGGACCGGGCGTAGCCGGCGACGCGGCTGAGGTTGCGCTCCATGACGTCGAGATCCACCAGGAGGGCGGGCGTATCGAGTTCGGAGACGCGCATCAATGTTCCTGGCGGAAGCGCATCACGATCTTGTCGCCCTGCATGTCGTAGCGGAGCTCGAGGTTTTTGGCCTTCTGCTTTTCCATGGGGAAGTAGAGCAGTCCCGAAACAGGTTTGTCGGTTTTTGTTTCGGGCAATTCTTTCTGCTTCAGCACGGCGAGCAGGGGATTTTCCTTCTCCTGGGAGCCGGTGCGGGTCTTGGCCTCGGCCGCGTCGGGCGCGCCGGCGCTGCCCACGCCGTTGCCGCCCAAGCGGGCGGGCGGGCCGCCGCCGGGCCAGCCGCCGATAATGGGGCCGGGGTTATCGTGCATGGGAGTGGCGCCGGAACCGCCGGTCTGGCGGACGACCATGGCGCCGCGGCCGGCGATCTGAGAGGGCGCGAAGGGTCCGCTGCGCTCGCCGTCCTTGTCGGTCTTCAACAGGAAATCGTCGCGAGTGAGGGCCACGGATTTACCGAAGCGGGGCGTGACTTCGACGGAGACGACGATGTAGTGGCCGTCGAGATCGGAGCCGAGGACTTCCTTGATGGCTTCGGGCTTTTCATAGAGCGTAGCGGTGATGACGACGGATTCGTTTTCGCCGCGGGTCTCCGCGGGCTTGACGGTTTCGTTATTGTTGCGGGCGGGCAGAGTGCAGGCCAGCAGGACGGCGAATGCGGTTAGTTTTACTCCCATACGGCCTCTGGAGGCATTATAGCTACTGCACGGGGAGGTTGGCGATTTGGGCCTGGATTCCATTTTGGGTGATGACTACCGGCTGGAG
>DATGGM010000345.1:0-7209 GCA_035308525.1 Bryobacteraceae bacterium | reverse complement strand
GCCGATCGGCACTGTGGTGCTGGGTGCGCTTGTGACCGTTCCCAGCACTAGCCCCGCACTGGTGATGGCCGATGTGGCCGCCGCTTGCGCCTGCCCCACCACGTTAGGCACAGCCACGCCCGTGCCAACGCCGGCGAGCGCGATACTTTGCATGGCCGAAGGACTCGTATTGAGCGCGTTGTCGGTAAAGACGGCCGTGCTCGTGAGCGGTCCGTCACTCTGCGGATGGAAGCTGAGGCTCAGATTGCAACTGGCTCCCGGCGCGAGGGCGAAGCTGCCGGTGCAGTCCGGCGGAATGCCTGAGCCTGGCACCTGCACAAAATTCGGTCCGGTGACCACCAGCCCCGGAGCAACGGCGTTCAGCGGCTGGTTGCCGATGTTTTGCGCGGTGATCGATTGCGGGCTGTCCGCGCTGGTGCTGCCTAGATTCGTCGAGGCAAAGGTCAACGAAGGCGCCTGCGAACGCTGCAGCTCCACCACCTGGCTGCTGTTGGGATCGGCGATGAATACGTCTCCCGCTCCATCCACCGCCACACCGGTCGGTCCAGCCAGTCCAGTGGCCTGCACGGTGGTCTGGACGCCGGCGGCCGTAACCTCAACTACCTGGTAGCCAAACTGATCGGCAATGAAGACATCGCCAGCCGCATCCACCGCCACGCCTTGCGGGTAACTGAGCCCGGTGGCCGGCACAGTGGTCTGGACGCCACCGGGCGTGACCTTTACCACCTGTTGTCCCTTGGGATCCGCAATGAACACATCTCCTGCGGCATCCACTGCCACACCCCACGGGTAAATCAGTCCGGTGGCCGGCACCGGAGTCGCGACGCCGCTGGGCGTGATCTTCACTACCTGCATGGCGCAGGGATCGGCAATGAACACGTCGCCCGCACCATCCACCGCCACGCCGGTGGGGTAACAAGAATTGAGTGCAATGGTTTGGACGCCACTGGGCGTGACCTCCAGCACCTGGCTATTGCTGGGATCGGCGATGAAGACGTCTCCCGCTCCATCCACCGCCACGCCGGTCGGTCCACCGAGTCCGCTGGCGGGTACCGTGATCGCGGCGCCACCTGGCGTAAACTCCACGACCTGGATGTTGTAGAGGTCTGCGATGAAGACATCGCCCGCACTATCCACGGCGATATCGTACGGGTAATTCAGTCCGCTGCCCACCGTAGTCTGGACGCCCGGTGCAAACGCGACGGCCGGCCCATTACCGATGCCATAGATCAGGCTGCTGCCCAGAGGGTTGCCGGAGGCGTCGGACAGGTTGACTCCTCCCAGCCGCAAGCCCGGGGCCCGCGGAGCGAAAGTCACGTTCACCGTGCAGGAGGTCGGACTCCCAGTGCAGGTAGTATTAGCGAGAGTGAAATCCAGGTTAGGCGCGCCTTGGGTTACAACCTGGACGGAGTTGGCGCCGAGGTTGGTTCCCTGCAAGCCGGAGAATTGCACCGTGATGGGTGCGCTGCAGGGCGCCGGAGTGGTTTGCCCGTTGGGGCAAACGTTCGCGATTGAGCCGCCGCCTGTGATGGTCTCCCCCGCGTCAATCGCCAGCGTGCCATCGGCAATGCTTCCCCCGCCGTGCTCCGAGGTGGCGACGGCGATGAAGTGCGTTTCTCCGGCCGGAGTGCCCGCGCTAGTGGAGATCGTCAACGTCGATTGCAATTGGGATTCATCACCTGGGCTGCAACAGAAATAGAGGCTGGGAGGGTTGAATGAGGCGCTCGCGCCGGCCGGTAGGGAAGTGTTTAGGCTCAGGTACGCGGTGCCTTTCCCACCGCCGCCATAGCTTTGCGGTATCGTATAGTCGACCGTGACGAGGTAAGTTGCGCTTCCGGCAGTCCCACTATCCAGCGTCCCGGATTGCGCCCCCAGTGTGACGTAATTCACAGGCCCCGCGGCGAGTGAGTTAATGCCGAAGCTCGCGCTAGTGGCGGGGGTAAGCCCCGTGCTGCTTGCCACTAAGGTATAGCCGTTCCCTGGCTGGTCGATCGTCAAGCCGCTGAAGGTCGCGACACCGTTCACCGCGTTCACGGTGGTGACCCCGCTCAGCGTGCCGCCGGCGGGGTTCGTGCCGATGGCTATGCTGATCAAAGCTGTGCTGGCGGGGCCCGCCGCGACCAAGTTGCCGTAGGAGTCCTCTATCAGTACCGCGGGGGCCATCGCAGACCCTTGCAGCGTATTCGGGAGGGCACCGGCGAAAACCAGCGTGGTTGCCGGTCCGGAGAAACCGGCGGTGATGAAATTGGTGTAGCCGGGCGAGATGGGGAATGAACAGGTGTTCCCCGACGGCACGCAGGTTGGGTACCCGGTGGTGGTCCAAGCAACCGAAGAAAACCCGGCGGCTGGGGTGGCCGTCAAAGTAACGGTCCCGGCGCCGGAGTATGTGGTGGCACAGGTCCCACTTTCGGCGCCGTTCGCCGATGTGCAGTCGATGGCAGGGCCTTGGTTGTCCTGTACCGTTCCGCTGCCCTTGATGTCCACGGTGGTGCCGTTCAGAGGCATAACGCCGGCCGGCAAGTAGAGCTCCGCGCTCGCCAGGGCGCCGGAGCCGTTGAATCCGCCTGTGACCAAGACCTGGCCATTCTGCAATAGCGTCGCCGCCGCGCCGTTCCGGGCGGTGATCAGGGAGCCAGTGAGGCTGAAGATCCCCGTCGTCGGATTGTAAAGTTCCGCCGCCGCGATGGGGTTATTCACCTCGAGCGATCCGCCCGCAAACAGGACTTGACCGTCGGCCAGTAGCGTGGGGACACCCTGCGGGTAGGCCATGGAGCCGGTAGGGCTGAAGGTGCCCGTCGTTGGGTTGTAAAGCTCCGCGGTCGTCGTTGGCACGGAGTTGCTGTCTCCGCCCGCTTCCAAGACCTGGCCGCTCTGCAGCAGGGCCGACGTGTAATAGGCCCGGGCGGTGCTCAAAGAGCCGGTGTAGCTGAACGTCCACGTAACTGGGTTGTAGAGCTCCGCGCTCGCCAGGTAGCCAGTGGGTCCGCCGGTAGCTCCGCCCGCGACCAGGACCTGGCCATTGGTCAGCAGTGCCGTTCCGGGAGAGAAGCGCGCGGAGCGCATGGAGCCGGTGTAGCTGAACGTCCCCGTCGCTGGGTTGTAAAGCTCCGCGCTCGCCAGGACGCCAGTGGGTCCGCCGGTGCTTCCGCCCGCGATCAGGACCTGGCCATTCTGTAGCAGCGTCGCTGTGTGGTCCTCCCGCGGGGTGTTCATTGAGCCGGTGAGGGTGAAGGTCCCCGTCGCCGGGTTGTAGAGCTCCGCGCTTGCCAGAGGAAGGCCAGAGGAGCCAGATCCGCCAGTGATCAAGACCTGGCCATTGGGCAGCAGCGTCGCTGTGGGCGTCCCCCTTGCGGCGCTCATTGAGCCCGTGACGCTGAACGATTGCGTGTTCGGGTCGTAAAGCTCCGCGCTCGTGAGGGCGCCAAAGCTGTTGCCTCCGCCCGCGACCAGGACCTGACCATTCTGCAGCAGCGTCGCAATCGCACCCTGCCGCGCGGTGTTCATTGAGCCGGTGGGGACGAAGGTCCCCTGGGCATAGGCCGTTACCGGAGGTATGGAAATCGCGCCCGCTAGTAACAGCGCGAACGCTCCAGGTACTGCCGAGCGCCACCGCGGCCGCGCATTCGGATTGGCGCGGGAAGTGACCAGGTTTGAGAAATGCGTGCAAGAGGTGGAGCGATCGGACGAGGCGGCCATGTCGATAATTCCTTTCACGATCAAGCGGACCAGCCACAGGTGCAAACCAGCCGCCAAATCCTGACAAAGCCAACCGGCACCGCGCAGGTCATTGATAGATCGGCCGATATCGAAACGGATGAGAATCCCGCAGGCGCCCGTGCCCAGTCCAATTCCCTATCCGATCGGATAGGGGTCTATCTGAGCGGATAGGAATGGCTTATCCGGACCGGCCGACCGCCTCGCCCGCCGATGGCCACGGCGTTGGCCGTGTGGTGGTCGCCGGCAGGGCGGCGTGCGTCGCCGTGGCGGGGTAGATTCTGATTTAGGCGGCGCGTCCTGCGGATTCGTGACGGGTCGCCGCGCGCCCACGCGAAGTCGCAGCGCGCGACCGCGGGCCGAAGTACGTCGTATCCCTGGTGAGCTGCAGGATCTCGCGCCACTGACCGACGCGGAACTCTGCGCTTCACGCGGATCCGCATCTCTTTGGGGGTTGGTACAAACGGCTTCGAAGATCACGGATTTTGTTCCACATGAATTTGGTGGCGCGATCGAGGGAGCACCGCCGGCCCTCACGCCTTCGTAGGTCCCGCCGCATCCTGGGCGCTACTCTCCACCGCCAGCAAGTTCGTAAGTATCCTGGAGTGCGGCCCGCCCGGCAGCAGCGCAATGCGGGCCTTTCCCGCCAGAATCCTCTGCGCCTCCAGAATCTCGAACAGTGTCTCGGCGACCGCCGGCTCGCGGGCGATCTGCTGGAACGCCAGCCCCAGCGTGGCGGGGCGTATGGCGGCCGCTTTTGCGAACTCCACGGCTGCTTCCCGTTCCGCGGAACTGGTGATTACGCTGACCTGGTTGGCGCCCGCCTGCTTGATGGCGGAGGTCACCTGGCGCAACCGGTTGACTACCTTTTCTTCTATCTGCCGAATCATCCCGACATCGCGAAAGTGCACCTTGCGGATGTACACTGACCCGAGCTTGTAACCCCACTCCTGCGACTTACTGGTGACCTCCTGGCGCACCGTTTGACTCATGTTGTGGCGCGTCTGCAGCATCTCCGCCAACGGCATGTTACTCAGACACCGCACGGTGGCGCTGCTGAGGTTGGCCCGCAGCGAGCCGCGCGGATCGGTATTCTTGAACAGGAAGGCCACCGGATCATCGACCCACATCTCGTACCAGATCCCGATACCCATGGGCGCGCCTTCCTCGGAATTGACCGGCTGGCTGCGCAGGTACTCCTGGTCGAGCCTGAGATCCAGTACATGACAAGCGCCCAGGAAGTTGACGACCAGCGCGGAGGAGCCAAGTTTCCCGGGCAGGAAGTGCAGGCCCGGCTCATCCAAAACTCCAAGCACCTTGCCGAACAGCATGTACACGCGGCAAGTCCGCTCCTGTACGATGGCATAGATTCCGAAGACCCGCGCCAGCCCGAGCAGCAGGATCTCGGCCAGAAACGCGCCCACCAGAATGGCCGCTGCCGCCATGAGTACTTGCATAAGACCCAGGTCGCTCATTTACCCGCCTCCAGAAACACCTGTTGCGCCTTCTCATAGAGGGCAAGCCGTACGTTCCGTAGATACGCGCCGAGCACGTTCGGCCCAGCGGCGGCGAGCGCTGACAACTCCGCCGCCAGGGCCTTGACCGGCTCCACCTCGGCCTGCGCTTTGAGAGTCTCGATTTCCACGGCCCGCCTGGATTGCACCACGCGCTGATCGGCCGCGGCCTGCGCCAGGCTGATATCGCTCGACACCTGGTTATGCGCGGTATTGATGGCGGCCAGAGCGGACTCGACTTCGGGCGGCGGGTCGATGCCCGTGATAAGGGAGGCATCGAAGATCACGCCGTACCGCGCGGGCGTGGCCTGACACTCGCGGTCCATGTATTCGTTGACGTCGCGCAGGTTCTTGCGGAGGTCGTTGATGGAAATGCCGGTCATCTCGCTTCCCGCCAGCGGCGCTTCAGCGGCCGGGGCCGCGCCGTCCGCGGCTGCGGCCAATGTCACCGGCTTGGCCTCGAAATTCGCGATCCGCTGCCGAAGGACCGAGACGAAATAAGCCATCACATGCACGAACGGCTTTTTGATGCCGAACAGGAATGCGTACAGGTTGGCCTCGCTCACGCGGTAGCGGATCTGCCCGGTGAGGCCGGTGTTGAGCTGGTCTTTGGTTACGGCTTCCAGCCGCACGCCGCCTTCGTTAGCCGCCGGGTCTTCCAGGTCGAGCGCCATGTTGATCGTCATGGTTGCGATGGAGACCTTGCGCACGCTCTCCCAAGGCATCTTGAAATACGGCCCACCAGGCTGGATCACCCGGACCTGTGGGTAGCTGTATCGCGGGCGCTCCTCTGGGCGGAGGCACTCGGCGATAGGATCATCCAGCGTGGTCTTGCCTCCGGGCACCCGCACGGCGCGGCCGAAGCGGGTCTTCACGGCTCGCTCGTTCTGATCCACGGTATACACGCCCATCAGGAGAAACCGCAGCAGGAACCACACCAGCAACCCGATGGAAGCCCCCACAAGTATCTGCATAGTCGCCTCAGGCGTAGTATACGCTTTTCCGGCGTTGCCCCTCCCTCCAAACGGGGCCGAAATCCGCTACCATGGCAAGCGCTTGACCATTACCAACCTCTTCGACCTGTCCTTCATCAACCGCCGTACCGCGCCCGCTCTCGAATTCCAGGACCGCACCTTCACCTTCGGCGACCTGGACAGCAGAGCCAATCGCACCGCCAACGCCCTCGCCGCGCGGGGCCTGGCGCCCGGCGACCGGCTCGCCGTACAGCTCCCCAATTGCCTGGAACTGATCGACCTGTACCTCGCCTGCACCCGCCTCGGCGTCATCCTGGTCCCCGTCAATGTGCTCTACAAGGATCGTGAGGTGTCCCACATCCTGGCTGACGCCGAACCGCGCGCGTTCATCACCGCCGCGCACCTCGACGAGCTGTCGCTCGACGCCGCATCCCAATCGGACGCCCGCCCGCCGGTGGTATTCGATGGCGACACGCCCGCCGCCATCGCCTACACCTCCGGCACCACGGGCGCTTCGAAGGGTGCCATCCTTACCCACAACAACTTCCTGGCGAACGCCCTGACTCTGCTTTCGTCCTGGCAGATCACTGGTGCGGACCGCTTCCTGCTCGGCCTGCCGCTCTTCCACGTCCACGCCCTCGGCAACGGCCTGCATTGCTGGCTCATCTCCGGCTGCCGCATGCGCCTCCTCGAGCGATTCGAACATCAGAAAGCGCCCGCCGAATTCCTCGACTTCCGCCCGACGCTCTTCTTCGGCGTACCCACCATGTACGTGCGCCTGCTGGCCTGCGATCCCGGCGCCGCGCGCCGTATCGGCGCCGGCATGCGCCTCTTCGTCTGCGGGTCGGCCCCCCTGCCGGCACAGGTGCTACAGGAGTTTCGCACGCTCTTCGGCCACACGATTCTGGAGCGCTACGGCATGACCGAGACCCTCATGAATATCTCAAATCCCTACGCCGGCGAGCGCCGCCCCGGCAGCGTAGGATTGCCGCTGCCGGGTGTTTCCG
>DATGGM010000344.1:0-5559 GCA_035308525.1 Bryobacteraceae bacterium | reverse complement strand
TCGAGCACGTGGACAATGCGGACCGCCGCAACTACCGCGTGAGCTTCAGCAAGATCGAGGCCGGCTTGGGCTTTCACGCCAGTTACGCACTGCGGGAGGGGATCGAGGAACTGCGCCGCGCGTTTGAATCCGGCGTGATCGCCGATTACACGGACGTGCACTACCACAACCAGCGGTTCCTGCTGGCGGCGGGGAGCCCCGGCCATAAGAGCGACGTGGACGCGCAGGTGATGGCCGCTTTCGCCGGAACGTTAGTCCAGGCGTAGGGTAACTATGGCTTGCGCCTCGGCGGCTCGGCCTTCACCGACCGGGCCGATTTTCTCGGCGGTCTTGAACTTCACCGATACGCGCCCGGCGTCGAGCTCCAAAGTCTCGAAGAGTCTCCTGCGAATGGCCTCGCGGTAGTCTTTGAGCTTGGGCCGCTCCAGGATGACGGTGGAATCCACGTTGACGATGGCGTAGCCCTGGGCGCGGGCGAGGTCGCGCGCGTAGGCCAGGAACAGCAGGCTGCCCGTGCCCTGCCAGCGTGGATCGGTATCGGGGAAGTGCATCCCGATATCGCCCAACGCGGCCGCCCCGAGCAGCGCGTCGGTGATGGCGTGCGAGAGCACGTCGGCATCGGAGTGGCCTTCCAGGCCCAGCTCGGAGGGGATGGTCACGCCGCCCAGAATGAGCGGGCGCCCCGGCGAGAGGCGGTGCGAATCCCAACCGAGGCCCGTGCGGTATTCGCTCACAGTTCCCGCGGCGCGGTTTCCTCTTCCAGGAAGAGGCGCGCCAGGTCCATATCGCTGGGCTTGGTGATCTTGATGTTGCGGTCGCTGCCCAGCACCACGCTGACCTCCACTTCCAGCCGTTCCACCAGGCTGGACTCGTCCGTGCCGATAAAGCCATCGGCTTGCGCCGCGGCGAAAGCGCGCGCGAGCAGGTCGTAGCGGAACACCTGCGGGGTCTGGGCCAGCACCAGTTTCTCGCGCGGCAGGGTGGCCCGGATGTGGGCCTTGTTAGTCTGCGCGCGGGCCACCTGCTTGACAGTGTCCACGGGCACGATGCCTACTATGGCGGCGCCGGTTTCGGCGGCTTCGTCGATCACCTTGTCGATGGTCTCCAGATCGATGAACGGGCGGACGGCGTCGTGCACGGCCACCAGCGTGGTGTCGGGATCCAGCGCGCGCAAGGCGTTCTCGACGGATTGCTGGCGCGAATTGCCGCCTTCCACTACGCGCAGCCGCTTGCCGCGCCCTTCGCGCTGAAGCAGCTCCTCGACCCATTCGAGATCTTCGCCGCGGACCGCCACCACGATCTCATCGACGCGCGCGGAGGCGGCAAACTTGCGCACGGAGTGCAGCAGGATGGGCGCGCCGTCGAGCAGCATGAACTGCTTGCGGCTGGTCCCGGCCTTCTCGGCGGCGGAGCGTCCCATGCGGGTGCCCAGCCCGGCGGCAGGCAGGATCACGGCGACTTTCATAGGAAACTACGATTCTACCGTGGTTTTCTCAACCGCTGGGGCCGGCTCGCTCTTACGCGGCGCCCGGTCGTGGCGCTCGCCCGCGGCGGCCGCTGCCACTGCATGCATGCGCTCGTCGAACTTTCCGAAGATCATCTTGCCGGCGGTCGTCTGTAACACGCTGGTAACGGAGATATCGATTGTCTTGGAGATCATCTTCCGGGCGTTATCCACCACCACCATGGTGCCGTCATCCAGATAGGCGACGCCCTGGTTGTACTCCTTGCCTTCCTTCAGCACGAACACCCGCATAGTCTCGCCCGGCAGCACGATGGGTTTCAGTGCATTGGCCAGTTCGTTGATGTTGAGCACCTGCACGCCGTGGAGTTGGGCCACTTTGTTCAGATTGAAATCGTTGGTGACTATCTTGGAATCGTAAACCTTGGCCAGTTCGATCAGCTTCATATCCACGTCGCGCACGTGCGGGAAATCGTCTTCCACGATCTGAACATTGAGGTGCGCCATTTTCTGGATGCGCTGCAGGATGTCGAGGCCGCGGCGGCCGCGGTTGCGCTTCATGGAATCGGCGGAATCGGCGACAAGCTGCAGTTCGCGCAGGACGAATTGCGGAATCACCAGCACGCCGTCGAGGAAGCCGGTTTCGGCGATATCCGCGATGCGGCCGTCGATGATGACGCTGGTGTCCAGGATCTTGAACGACTTCTTGGACACCTTTTCGCCGCCGAAGATGCCGCCCAGCGCGGAAAGGTTCAACATATCGCCCTTCTTGGCGCCCACGATCAGGCCGACGTAGGTCATCCAGAGGAGCAGGCAGATTTGTATGAACGGGATGAGCTGCGAGCTGCCGCCGCCATCGGGCCTTGCCCAGCGCAGCACCAGAGACATGAAAAAGGCTCCTATGATGCCAAGCACCGATCCGAAAGCCGCGCCGATCAGCCTCTTGAGGCTGACTTTCTCCAGGCGCAGTTCGAAGACGATGATGCAGAGACCGACAATAAGTCCAGCCAGAGCACTCCAGGGCGAAGAAGCGGATTGAAATGGGTGCAGCAGATAGGCCGAAGCAGTGATTACAAGCACGAATATAATACGAACGATAGTTAGATCGAGCATGAGATTACCCCGTTTTCGGGCGCGTCCGAAAGCGAGCTGCAAGGTCGCCCAAGAGTATAGCATTGAAAGGCGTACTTTTGGGAAAAAAAGAGCCATCCCGACAGTTAGCCTGACTATTGGGAGGATCGCGGAAGGGCGAAGGCAATGTAACTGCTACCCGAGGGCGCGCCCCACTTACCGCCCCCGGCGGCTATGACCACGTACTGACGTCCATCGACTTCATAGGTTGCGGGGGTAGCGATACCGGCCGCGGGCAAAGTGGTTTCCCAGAGCAGCTTGCCGGTGGCCTTGTCGTACGCGCGAAACTTGTGGTCGCGGATGGTGGCGCCGATGAACAGCAATCCTCCGGCGGTCACGACCGGCCCGCCGTAATTCTCGCTGCCGGTGGTGGCGGCGCCTTTGGCGGCCAGTTCGGGATACTCGCCGAAGTGAATCTTCCAGGCGATTTCGCCCTTGTTCAGGTCGATGGCGTTGAGCGTGCCCCAGGGCGGCTCCACGGCGGGATAACCATCCGGATCGAGGAACTTGTTATAGCCGTCGCTGGTGTATTTCTGCTCGATGGGCCACGGGCCGTTCTGCGGCACGGAAGTAACCGGCAGATCTATCCCGCGCGAGATGTAGGCGATGATCGCGGCCAAGGCATCGGAGGGCAGTTGCGCGAAGGCGGGCATGCGGCCGCTGCCCTGTCGGATGATGGCGGCGATCTGTTCGCGCGTGCGGCGCTTGGCGATGTCGGCCAGCGCCGGGAATTCCGGCGGGCTGCCCTGCATGTCCGGGCGATGGCAACCCGCGCAGCGCGCGTTGTACAAACCCCGGCCAGTGGTGGCGTCGCCGGGCTTTTCGACCAGGCGCAAAATCCAGGGCATCTCGTTGGCATTCACATAAAGCCAGCCGGAGGATGGATCGAAAGCCGCGCCGCCCCATTCCGCGCCGCCGTCGAAGCCCGGGAAGACCACGCTGCCTTCCAGGCTGGGCGGCACAAACTGTCCGGCGCTGCGCACCTGGCGCAAGCGCGTCAGGACCGCCGCGTGCGCCTCTGGCGTGCGGTTTGTGACCATATCTTCAGTGAAGCTCTGACGCGCGAAGGGCGGAGGCTTGGTCGGAAGCTGCTGGCGCGCGGCAGCGAGTTCACCCTCCACCGTGGAAGGCGGCACGGCGCGCTCCTCAATGGGAAACAGCGGCTTGCCCGTGGCGCGCTCGAACAGGAAGACATGTCCGGATTTGCTGATCTGGGCCACGGCGTCCACTGGAGCGCCGCCACGCCGCACGGTGACCAGATTGGGTGGGGCCGGAAAGTCGCGATCCCATAAATCGTGTCGCACCGCTTGAAAATGCCAGACGCGCTCGCCGGTTTCCGCGTTGAGAGCCAGCAGCGTGTTGGCGAATAGATCGTCGCCCTTGCGGTTGGCGCCGTAGAAGTCGAAGGCCGCGGAGCCGGTGGGAACGAACACCAGGCCGCGCGAGATATCGAGGCTCATGCCTGCCCAATTGTTGGCGGCGCCGATATACTGCCAGGCATCCTTGGGCCAGGTGTCGTAGCCGAATTCGCCGGGATGCGGAATGGTGTGGAAGGTCCAGCGGATCTTGCCGGTGCGCGCGTCGTAGGCGCGAATGTCTCCGGGGGAGGCTGGCAACGTCTCGCTGACGATGCTGCCCATGATGAGGAGATCTTTGTACACGATGCCGGGAGTAGTGGCGGAGATGGACATCTCCTCGAGAGGGCGGCCGAGGCCGGCGCGCAGATCCACGCGGCCGTTTTCACCGAATGATTTGACGGGCGCGCCGGTTGCGGCATCCAGCGCATATAGCCAGTGGCTGGCGGGCAGGAAGATGCGGCGGTCCGCGCCGGCCGCCCAATATGTGACGCCGCGATTGCGGGCTTTGCCGAAGGAGCGCTGGTTCTGCTGGGGGTCGAAGGACCAGCGCAGCTTGCCGGTGGCCGCGTCGAGCGCGATGAGCCGCAGCTTGGGCGTGGTGGCGTAGAGGACGCCGTCGACGACGATGGGATTGCACTCCATTTCGGAATCGCGGAAGGCGTCGCCGGTATCGTAGGTCCAGGCAACCGCCAGGCGCGCCACGTTGTCGCGATTGATTTGATCAAGCGAGGAGAAGCGGATGCTATCGGGACTGCCGCCATACACGCCCCACTCACGGTACGGATCGGCGGCGGGAAGCAGGGTCGAGGTGAATAACAATGCGAGGGCGATGCGCACGATTCCTCACTATAAATCAATAAGCCAGGCCGTCAGCTAAGAAAAGCGGCCCCCGCGGCCTACCCTCCGCCGCGGCCTTTAGCCTGAACATCAGCTCGCCCCACGCTGTGGTGCAGGAAACAAAATAATCCGTATCCGCCTGCCACCCGGCATGCGTGAATCGCACCAGCGTGCCGCTTCCGGCAGCTTCCAGTTGGAACACCAGCCGCGTTCCGGCCCACTCCTGCCCGGTCTCGCACACCCATGCGAACCTGCCGGGCGGATCCGCCAACACCGCGCTCAGCCGGTAAACCGTGCTCCGATTGAAGAAGCCCAGCTCCACCTTCCCACCGCTCTCCCTGACGTCCGCCGCCCACCATTGCGCCAGTCCCGCCGCCGTCGAAACCAGTGCGTAGACCGTTTCCCGTGAAGCGGAGATCTGCAGAGAGTGCCTGATGTCAGCCATGCGTCGCCCGTCCTATTTGGCAGGATACTGCAAAATCCATTCCAGCACCGGATCCCTCCCGGCCTTGAATTCCTCCCATGTCGGCGCGATCTCCCGGTCCGGCGGGATCACGTCCTCCCAGCCGCCCGAAAAGCGGTAGAACCGCGTCGAGTATCGCACCCTCAGATGGGAATTCGGCGGCGTCATGTTCCGCGGCTCCTGGTAACTGTCCGGTTTCTCGCCGATAGTCTGCCCCACCAGAATCGCATTGGTCTGCGACCGGAACTGCGCCGCCGTCTGTCCATAAACCGTCACCGCAAACGACCAAAGGACGATACGCCACATAC
>DATGGM010000343.1:0-14917 GCA_035308525.1 Bryobacteraceae bacterium | reverse complement strand
CTGGCATAGTTCCGCTGGTTGGAACGCACGGTCTCGATGGCTTCCAGGAAATACTCCTGGGCGGGACGCACTTCTTTTCCAGCGGTGCGGTCATGCGCAAACAGCAGCTTGCCGTCTTCCACCGCCGCCCGCAGATCGGCGCCGGTAAGTCCGCCACTAGCTTCGGCCAGAGCGTCGATAGCCACTCCGCTCAACGGCGGAGGTAGTCTGCTCAGTCTGTCACTCAGGATGGCGGCGCGGGCCGCGGCGTCCGGCAGCCGGGTTTCCAGCCACAGTTCAATGCGTCCGGATCGCAGCAAAGCCGGAGGCAGGCTGTGGACGTCGGTGGCCGTAATCATCACACACACACGCTCTGCACTGGCACTTTCCAGACCGTCCAACATAGTCAGCAGGTAGCGCTGGAACCCACTCCCGTGCGAATTCTCGAACAGCAGGTCGCAGTCGTCGATAAAAACGACGGATGGAGCGCTTCTCTTGGCGGCGTCGAATACTCTCTTGATGCGGCAGAAGAAGTTATATGTTCCTTCGATAACGGTGCCGTCGATTAGAAAGAATTTGCCCTTCAGGCGCGCAGCCAAAGCGCGTCCGATGGTGGTCTTGCCGGTGCCGGGAGGACCGGCGAGGAGTACACCCCGCTTCGGCTTAAGCTGCAGCTCGGCTGCCAGCGCACGGTTTTCAAAAGGCAGCGCGATCTTGGCCTCCAGCGTCTGGATCACGTCGTCGAAGCCCTTCAGGTCTTTCCACGCCACGGGCGCGACTTCCTTCAGCTCGACATTGCTGACGATGTTATGCGCGGCCAGGTATTCGGTGAAGCCCGCGGTGTCCACGGCGCGGTCCGATGCCAGCCAGGCGCAGGTGTTCTTCAACTGATGCGCGGTCAGCTCGGGAGCGAAGCGATGGATCTCGGTATAGTCCAGCTTGTCCGCCGTGGCTGCGGGCAGATAGGCGCGGCAAATCGATTCATAGTCGGCGGGTGTGAAGGCCCCGATCTCGACGGAAAAAGCCCGGCTTTCGAGCTGCGCCGGCACATCGCCATCATCCATAGCGATGAGTAGCTGCCTGCGGCGGGCGCGGGCACGGTCCAGAACGGCGGTCAACGCCACGGCCAGCAGGCAGGTCCGCGGATAATCGCAGGCGGTGGCGACGGCATTGATCAGATGGAAATCGTCCAGGATCGCCAGGTCATGGCGATCCAGAGCGCCCTCGAGCAGAGACACGAAGGCCTCCTCAAGGCCGGCCGGGTGATGCGCGGCCAGCACGGACATGAAGTCCCGGGCGCCTAACAACACTCCGCCCGTCTCGGCCCTTACGGCACACAACACCGTGGTTCTGCCGGCGCCAGGAGCGGCCTTGAGAACAGCTGCACCGGCGTTGCGAACTCCGGCAATAACCTGTTCGACAGCCAGCCGTTGTACCGGTGTCAGCCCGGTCCGATCTGTAATGACGGCAGGGATTTCCCGAATAGATAGGGAAGCCTGACGCTCGACTAAAGTCAGCATAATTCCGCTATATCAGACACTACACTTGCAGTTATGAGAGTAATTGGAGCTGCACCGGAGACCGGAACTTAGATGTAACTGGCGGGAGCCGGACGAAGGCTCTCCGATAGAATCCCGTCAATGTTATTCTTCATCAGCGCCTCCTTCCGATCAGATAGATGTTACTTTCGGCAGGGTATCATAATCGAAATGCCAAGACAAGGTATTCTCGATTAATTTGTTATCATCTGCATGCCTGGCGTGCCAGCCGTGCGGAGCCCGAAGCCTGACAGTCCGCCGCCGTATATAATCAAGCTTATGTCTGAAACTGCTCTGGACCGCCGCCATTTTCTGCGCGGCATCTCGGCCGCTACGGCGCTCTCCTACTCCCGCGTGATGGGAGCCAACGACCGCATCCAACTGGGCGTGATCGGCTGCGGCGATCGCGGCCGCTACGACATGGAGAACTTCCAGAAAGCCAAGGCCGAAGTGGTGGCGGTGTGTGACATCTATGGCGCCCAAATCGATAAGGCGCGCGAGAAAGCGCCCAACGCCAAGGACTTCAAGGACCATCGCGCGCTGCTGGAAATGAAGGAGGTAGACGTGGCGCTGATCGCCACGCCGGACCACTGGCACGCCCAGACCGCCATCGATGCGCTGAACGCCGGCAAGGACGTTTACGTGGAGAAGCCGCTGACGCGCACCATCGAGGAAGGCCCGCTCATTGTCAAAGCCGCGCGCGTGAATGAGCGTGTCTGCCAGGTGGGCATGCAGCAACGCTCGGGGCAGCACTATCTGCAGGCCAAGCGCGAATACCTCGATACCGGCAAACTGGGCAAGATTACGCTGGCGCGGACGTGGTGGCATGGCAACGGCTATCATCTGCGGAAGGCGCCCGAATCGCTGCAGTCGCAACCTTCAAATCTCGATTGGGCGCATTTTCTGGGCCCGCTCAAATGGCGGGACTACGATCCGCAGCAGTACTTCAACTGGCGCGCCTACCTGGATTTCGGCGGCGGCCAGGTTACCGATCTGTTCACCCATTGGATCGACGTGGTGCACATGTTCATGGGGCAGGAGGTGCCGTTTTCCGCCTCCGCGGCGGGCGGTGTCTACAAGTATAAGGACGGCCGCACGGCCCCCGATACCATCAACGTGCTGTTGGAGTATCCCGGCGAGTTCACCGCCACATTCGAAGCCACGCTGGTGCCGGGCATCACCGGCGCGGCAGTCGAGATTTGCGGCACGGATGGCCGCCTGTGGATCGATCGGGGGCGCTACGAATACCACCCGGTGGGTCGCATGGCCAAGCCCGTCATCGTGCAGGCCTTCAGCAAGATCGATGAGGACCATGTCAACAATTTCCTGGAGTGCGTGCGCACCCGCAAGCGGCCCAACGGCGACGTGCTCATCGGGCATCGCTCGGCGCAAGCTTCGCACCTGGGGAACATCTCGTACATGCAGAAGCGGCGCATCGACTTCGATCCGGTGAGGGAAGAGATCCTGCCCTTCTGACGCGCGGAGACCGGGACGCGGTGAACCGGGTGCTATACTGGCATTTACGCCTGTAGCGCCAATATTTACAAGGTGAGGGAGAAGTAATGATTGCTTCAACACAAATGCGTCCGGGCATGGTCATCAAGTTCAATAACGACCTGTTCTCGGTCTTCAGCGTGAACCACCGGACGCCCGGCAACTTGCGCGGATTCGTGCAAGCCAAGATGCGCAACCTGCGTAGCGGCACGATGATCGAGCACCGGTTCTCTTCGGAAGACCGCGTCGAGCGCGCCTCGCTCGAGGAACATGAAATGGAATACCTGTACGATGACGGCGAGTTCTTCTATTTCATGAACACGGAGAATTACGAGCAGATGCACCTGACCAGGGAACTGCTGGGCGACGCCGTCAGCTACCTGATTCCGCAGTTGAAAGTGGCCGTGGAGTTCTACGAGGGCAAACCCATCAGCGTGGAATTACCGGCCACGGTGGATCTGACCGTGGTGGAAACCGAGCCGGGGATGAAGGGCGCTTCGGTATCGAACGTGACCAAGCCGGCCAAGCTCGAAACCGGGCTGGTGGTGCAGGTGCCCCCGTTCATCGCCGAAGGCGAAAAAATCAAGGTCAACACCGCGGAAGGCACGTATCAGGAAAGGGCTTGAAGAGCCGCCGCCAGCTCGGCCTCTTCTTCCGGCAGGACTGTCCGCAAATCCAGCCGCAACCGCTTTTCTTCGATGCGCGCGATCACCGGCGGATCATGGGCGCGCAACTGCTTTAGCGCGGCGGCTTCATCGGCGCACTCGATGGATATCAGCCACGTAGCCATGGGTTGCCCGGGAGTAGCGCCGCCGCCGGTTACCGACTCCCCCGGCACGAGTTGCGCGGATAAGCTTTGGAGTGCGCCGAGCAGCTTTTCGGCCCGCTCGCGAATCTCCCCGGCGCTCAGTCGGATCATGCGGATGGCCGGCACTTCGTCCCAGCGCTCCAGCAGCAGGTTGCGCAGCGTGGATTCGAGCGCCTGGTAAATCATCTTGTCCAGGCGCAGCGCGCGGAACATGGGGTTGCGGCGCAGGCGCGCCACGAATTCCGTTCTGCCGGCCAGGATTCCGGCTTGCGGCCCTCCCAGCAGCTTGTCGCCGCTAAACGAAACCAGGTCGGCGCCGGCCTGTAAGCTATCCGAGACCAGCGGTTCATGGATGCCGAACGGCCGCAGGTCCACGACGCAGCCGCTGCCCAGATCCTCGTAAACCGGAATGCCGCGTTCGCGGCCCAGCGCGACCAATTCCTCCAGGGCGGGGCGGGCGGTGAAGCCTTCGATGCGGAAGTTGCTGGGGTGCACGCGCAGCAGCAGGCGCGTGCGTTCCGTGATGGCATCGCGATAATCGCCAATACTCGTGCGGTTGGTCGTGCCCACTTCGCGCAACAGCGCGCCGGAACTGCGCATGATATCCGGGATACGGAACCCGTCGCCAATTTCGATCAGCTCGCCGCGCGAAACGATCACTTCGTGGCCGGCGGCGAGCTCGTTCAACGCCAGGTAGACGGCGGCCGCGTTGTTGTTGACTGCAATGCCCGAGGCGCCCAACAGCCGCTCGCAGAGCGCGTCAGTGTGCACGTCGCGCTTGCCGCGTAGACCGGTGGTGACATCGTACTCCAGGTTGGTGTAACCCGGGTGGATGGTCTGCGGGCCCAGCGGCGCCCGTCCCAGGTTGGTGTGCAGGACCACGCCTGTAGCGTTGATGACCCGCCGCAGCGATAGCCGCATCAACAGAGCCAGAGAGCGCTCCACTTGCGATTCGATCGGAAGGCCGTTGACAAGGCCGGCCTGGACGTCGCGGCGAGCCCCCTCCAGCACACGGCGAGCTTCCGCCACTACGAGTTGCCGGGGGATGCCTGGCGCGGACACGCGCTCGGCTACTTCGTGGACCGACGGCAATTCACGCAGCTTCTCATTGTCGCTCACTTGCTTGATGGTACTTCAAAAAATCGGGGTAGTTAAAAAATGAAGCTCAAGCCGCCGCGGAACATGCGCGGCGTCTCCATCAGCACCAGCCGCGAGCCGTCCGCGGTCGAAAGCGGCATATAGCCCTGCTGGAGCAGGTTGCGGAGATCGGCGGTGAGTTCCATGCGCCACGGCAGGCTCGACAGGACCGGGATGGCCTGGCGCACATAAATATTGAGCCCCGGCTGGGGACGCATGCTGCTGGTGGAGTATATGGGATCGGGCACGGACCAGCGGCTGTCCGCTACCTGGTAACTGGCGCGGATCTGCGTGCCGGTGTGCCGGCTGGCCGCCACCACCCGCATGGTCACGGATTGCTGCCGCCCCGCGTGGATCATGTCGCGCAATTCATCCGGATCGCTGCTTACCAACTCGCTGCGATCCGCGGTTAGCGCCCCTGTCGAACCATAGGTCACCGTGGCGCTCACGTTATCGCCCAGGTTCTGGGTGGCCGACGCGAGGTAGCCCATACTCGAAAAGTTGCCGGCGTCGAACATGGCCGTGCCGGAGAAGAAGTCCGGCAGGATGTCCCCTACGGGCAGGAAGCCGTCGGGCGCGGCGATGGTCAACGCCAGGTTGCTGATGGCTTCGTGATACACGCTCACGCTGAACTTGCGCGAGCCCATCTGGCGCGAGTAGCCGGCCTCGATATCGTCACCCCGCTGGACCGCGGCGCGCCCGGCTCGCAACGTCACCAGCGGGAAAAGACCCAGCGCTCCAACCTGGCGCTGCAACGGGTCGTCCGGCATGTTGCCTGCCGCCAGATCCGGCCGCGCATTGCCCGAGGTGTACGCTAATTCAAGCTGATCCGCCTTGCTGAGAGCGTAGCTCAGCCGCGCGTAAGGGCTGAGATAGCTCAGATGGTCGTTAAAGGAGACTGAATCGATGGCCATGCCATACTGCAGCGAAAGAGCATCGGTAATCTCCGCGCGATCGTCCATATTGGCCGAAATGCTGCGCAGCATGGGCACCGCGCCTTCCTGGCCGAAGATGGCGGTTCCCATGCGCCCGGGCAGGAACAATTCGCGCATGGTGACGGCCACTTCGGGGGTGGCCGGTCCCACCGCCCGGCTGAAGGTGGTCCGGAACGCGGCGGAGGGAATACCGGACTGCGCGCCCGATCCCACGTTTCCGGCGAACTGAAACTGGTTGCTTCCGAACAGCGACGTGGCCAGCGCGAAGGCTGTGCCCATATCGGCGCTGCTCCCGAATCCCGCCACCAGCGACCCGTCTCCGGCCGAAAGCATCAGCAATCCGCGCGTATCAGAGAAGACGTGGTGCGGCCTTTCTTCAACGTCCACTACGTCCGGCAGCATACGCATCACCGGACGGGTCGCGCCGGCTGTCCGCAGCACCCACTTCCAGTCGTCGCTCATGAAACCCGGCTGTTCCGTGGGATAGCCCAGATGGATGGAGCTGAACAGGGTCGCCATGCTCACGTTGAGCATGCTCCGCATGCCGGGTTGGACCAGGATATTGTTCTTGATGGCCGGCATGAAACTGGCCAGCGTCACGCGCACGGAGTAAACATCGGGCAGCAGCGCGGCAAAGACGAAATTTCCCTTTTCGTCAGTGAAGACTTTCTCGAACAGCCGGTCCTGGCGGTTGAACAACATGACGGCGGCGCCCATTTGCGGAACGCCTTCACCGTTGGTAACCAGGCCCGCAATGGCTCCCGACAGCTTCACCGAAGTTGCGCCGTGCAGCGGGATCGCCGTGGCCATGCACACG
The DNA here is from genome assembly GCA_035308525.1 of Bryobacteraceae bacterium. Classification (GTDB taxonomy): domain Bacteria; phylum Acidobacteriota; class Terriglobia; order Bryobacterales; family Bryobacteraceae; genus Bog-159. Next base: position 8,209 of record DATGGM010000343.1, on the reverse strand, counting down.
ACCCCGAGCACCACGCAGGATACCGAGATGGGCGGCCTCGTATTCATCATCCGGCGACGGACCAGCATATCACGGGACGTGTCCCGTATCTTTAGGTTACCGTAAACTGGGCGCTGGGGGTCAGCGTCTGGTTGCGGTTCCGGTCAGTGATTTTCAACTTCAGGGTGTATTGCCCCGGCTGCAGTTTCTGCAACGGCAGCAGCTTTTCCACGGTCACCTGCGAGGCCGACGCGCCCGGCAGGCTGGCCACATCCTCCGTGAACTCAAAAATCTTCTCGTTACTGCCATTCTTCAATACTTCGTACTCGATCTGGCCGTTGGGCTTTTGGGTCTTCTCGTCCGGACCGAAGTTGTACAGCTTGAAGTAGATGCCCATCTTCTCGTCGCGCTTGAAGCTCTCCGATATACGCGGACGCACTTTGGTGGTCCCGATCACGAACTGGCCCACGCCGATGCTCTTGGTAGGCACCTTTTCGATCAGGTCGGCGAGCATGATGGTGCTCGACGTGAGCTTTTCGTTGTCCACATGCGGCACGTTCAGGGCGGTTTCGTAATTGTTCATGTTGCCGCCCACGATATCCTTCACCACCACGTTCAGCCGGTAGGTTCCGGGCGGCAGCGGGATCGCCTTCTGATAGATCGAGGAGCGCTGCGCGTAGGCCTGCAGCATTTCCCGGGCGCAGTCCACGGTAACCGTATCCTCGAACGTCTGCACGATGCGCCGCGTCATGGTGGTGATTCGTCCGAAGATATTGACGGAGGCCTTCTCCACCCCGGACTTATCCTGGAACTGCATGTCCTTGTTTTCGAACTGCAGCGTGATGTAGGCCAGCACGGAAGCCTCGGTCAGCGGGAAGAAATCCGCGCGCACCTTCATGGGCAGGATATTGAAGGTGATCTTGCTGGTGACCGCATCTTCCAGGTCCTTGAACTTCACGGCCGGCGGCTTTTGCAGCTTGGCGAACTGCTCCAAACGGTTGAACTCCATCATGCTCTCGGAAGAACCCCCGAACGCCTGGCCCAGGTGGGTGCCGTCGGTGTTCTGGAAGCGCTGCGTCTTGGTGGACATACCCATCTGCTCCATCAGGGTCAACCCGGCGCCCGGAACATAGGTCAGAGCGTCCTTTTCCGAGGGGTCCATGGTCATGCGGTACTCACCCGACATGGTAGGGTCCACGAACTCGATGATAATGTTTGTCCCGATACCTTCCAGGTACCGGTAGCGCCATTGCTCGAAAGGATAGGTGGAAGTTTCGCCGCCACCCTCTTCCATGGGCCGTTGATAGGAGCCGCCCGAGGGGTGTGACTCGATCTCGTCCGCCGGCCCGTACATGATGTAGATGCGCCCGCGGTCCGATTTCCAGCCCGGGATGCCCGAAGCATAGTGGTCGTTGGCGTAGGCGATGCGCCGGTAATGCTCTTCCTTGAACTCGTTCTCTTCCGTATCCGGCGTGGGGTCGCGGCGCAGCCAGAACTGCTCGATGAATTGTTCGCGCTCTTCGTCGGTGGCCAGGCGTTTGAAGGCGGTCTTCTCCTCGTCGGTAATGATGTAGACGACATCTTCGTTCAGCCACTTCCGGTATGGAGTTTCCAGCTCTTTGCGGAGCTTGTCCTCGCGCTTCTTCTTCTGCTTTTCGGTGAGAGGCTTGGCTACCGTTTCGCGCGCCGGGGCCGCATCCGCCTTCTTCTGGTTGTCCGATGGGGTCGCGGGCTGATCCTGGCAAAGGGCATTACCAGCCAGCATCAAACCCAGGGAAACACTGGAAAACAAAAACCATTTTGAGACCATACACACCGCTTCCCGGAACAGGGCCTTCTTCGTTAATCCATTGTACGGCTTCATTTTAGCACTCGTCAAGCTGGGCTGGGCCGGCACACTGGGCGCGGACCTCACAGCGGTCCCCTGGGCGCGATGTTTTGCCGGTCAGCGTGACCGGCAGGGCTGCCACGAATTCGATGATGCGCGGCAGTTTGTAATCCGCCAGCCGGAGCCGGCAGTGCGCGATCACCGCGGCCCTGGTCATCTCGACACCTTCCCGGGGTTCGATCCGCGCCCGGATCAGTTCGCTCTCGCCATCGCCGTTGCCCGCATCAACCTGACACGCAGCGACGCCTGCCAGCGACTCGATCACCTGCTCGATCTCCACCGGATCGACCTTCACGCCTGCCAGGTTGACCACCCGGCGCGTTCTGCCATAGAGCCGCAGCCGCCCGTCTGAATCCAGACTGCCCAGATCGCCCGTCCGGAAGAAGCCACCGTCGAACACCCGCAGATTCCATTCCGGGTCCGCTACATATCCGGACATCACCATGGGTGACCGCACAGCCACTTCGCCGTCGTCCAGGATGCGGACTTCGACTTCGTCAATGGGAGTTCCCACCGTTTCCGGTGGCCCCAGCTCCGTTGAGCGATCGATCGAAATCACGTTGGTCTCTGTCGATCCGTACAGTTGGCGTATGCGCGTCCCGAAGCGCTCCTGCCATGCCACCGACAGCGTTTCGGCCATGCGTGCGCCGGCCGACACGCACAGGTTCAGTGTGGGCAAATCCTGAGCTTGCTCCAGTAGCATCCGGTAAATAAATGGCGAGCCGATCAGGACATCGGCGCCCTCCGCCCGAACCAGCCGGGCGCAGGCGGCCGGCGTGAAGTTCCGCATGACGATGAGGCGCGCGCCGTTCAGCAGCGGCACGATCAGGCTGTTGTGAAACCCGCTGGAGTGATAAAACGGAACCACGCACAGGAAGCGCCGCTCGGGATCAATATTGAGAGCCCGCGCGACATTGCGCGCTCCGGCCAGCAGGTTCCCGTGGCTGCGGGGAACGATACGCGGCGTACCCGTGGAACCGGACGTCGCCAGATACAACGCCGGGCTGTGAACGTCCCCCGGGTGCGCCCGCGGGGAGCCGGGCGCTTCGCCAAACCCATCGTCGATCGCGCGTCCGGTGATGACCACCCGGATCTTCAGCCGCTCGTGTAAAACCCGCAGCTCGGGGGCCCGCCAGCCGGTATGCACAGGCATGCACACGCCGCCCAATTCGGCGATCGCGAAAAAGCACGCCACCAACTGCCACGAGTTTTCGAGCGACACCAGGACCACGTCGCCGGGCGCTATGTGATGGCGCTGGCGCAGCCACTCGCGGGCGCTGTCGATCCGTTGCAGCAGTTGACCGTAAGTGATCCGCTCCCTGCCGTCCACAAGGGCGAGATTTCCCGGATTGTCTTCGGCAACTTCCCGTAGCCGTTCGGCGATCATACCCTGTGGCGAGCCTCCACATACGCAGCGAGCCGCGGGAGGTCTTCGATGAAATCCAGTCTCAGCAGCTCCGGCTCGATCACCATGTCGAACTCTTTTTCCACCGCCGCGACAAAGACTACCGCCGCCATGGAATCCACACCGGCGATCTCCGACAATCGTGTCACGCCGCGCAATTCGTGTTCTGGCAGGTTGAGCTGAAGCGATTCGACAAGCAGCGTTTGAATCCGCCGCAGGACATCCGGCCGGCCAGGCGGCTCGCGCATCATGGCCTCTTCGCTCCCGCTTAGAGGCTCATCCATTGTTCCCACTCCTCCGGGTAATCCATGATTTGTTTCTCTATGGTCTCGACGAAGGCAGGCAGGTTGGCTCGAAGGAACTCATCGCGTCCGGCGGCCCTGACGATGTCCAGCACAGCACCGAATTCGATGCGGAAAGCCGAGCTCCTGCCGAGACAGAGCATCGGGACCACGGCGCACTCCGACAACCGGACCAGGTCGAAGATTCCCGTCGAAAAGTGCCGGGGAGTGCCCAGAAAGGACCAGGGCGTGGTTCTCGTGCCGGATTGCCCGTCGAAATGGATGTTGACCAAACCTCCGGACCGCAGCCTGCGCAAAATCTTCAGCGCGCATTCCGGATCCTGGATGGACACTGACTCTCCAATAATCGCCTGCAGGAATTCCATGCGGCGCGGCGCCAGCATACGGCGGCCGAAGCGCCCCCACCAATCTCCAGGTTGAGTCTCGTCGCGCACCGCAAGTATCGGATGTCCGATAGCGGCAAGATACCGTCTGGCCACCCGGATTGCGCAAAAGTGAGCCGTGAGTAGGATCACTCCCTTGCCGGCTGATCTGCCATGCTCCAGGTTTTCGAGCCCCTGGATTCGGTTGCAACGTAGTTTCCTTGGAAATGAGGGCCAACTGAGTACCAGGTCGTCAAGCATGCGAATGGCGGAGTTGGCCAGGAAGTTGTCGGCGATCTGTGGCGCCCGGTCGCGCAATATCCCGGTGCAACTGGTGGTCCGTATCCGGCGAGTTGCCAGGTCTCTGCGCTTTCGCGCGCGAACCTGAAACAGCCTGCCGATCGAGTACATAATACCCCGTGGAACAAGCGCCGACAGAACCCGCAGCGGATAAAGATAGAGGAACCAAAGTAAATCGTCGACGGTCAGAACCGGTGTATTCAGGGTTTCCATTCTAGCGCCCTGAGCGCCGCAAATGTTACCGTCACCAGGAAAACAATCCGCTTTGGCCGACCCCCTATAATAAAAGTTCATGTCGTCCGTGTTCATGGACCTGGCTGGGCCCCATTTGATCGCCAAGTACGAGCCGGTGATCGGCCTCGAAGTGCACGTGCAGCTCTCCACCGCCACGAAGATCTTCTGCGGCTGCCCCACGGGGTTCGGCGCCCAACCCAACAGCCACGTTTGTCCGGTATGCCTGGGGCTGCCCGGCGCCCTGCCCGTCTTGAACCGCGCCGCCGTGGAACTGGCCATCAAAGCCGCGCTGGCCCTCCATTGCGAGGTGCGCCCGGTTTCCCGCTTCGCCCGCAAGAACTATTTCTATCCCGACCTGCCCAAGGGCTACCAGATCTCGCAATACGAGGAGCCGCTGGCCGAACACGGGTGGGTCGAAATCCTGGTGGACGGCGCGCCCAAGCGAATCGGCATTACGCGCGTCCACATGGAAGACGACGCCGGCAAGAGCATCCACGACGGCTTCCCGGATTCGGACCGCTACACCTACGTCGATCTGAACCGCTCGGGCACGCCGCTGATCGAAATCGTCACCGAGCCCGACATGCGCAGTTCCACGGAAGCCTTCGATTTCCTGACCGCGCTCAAGCACACGCTCGAATTCCTGGATGTCTCCACCTGCGACATGGAGAAGGGCCACCTGCGCTGCGATGCCAATGTATCGGTGCGGCTCAAGGGCGCCGAACGTTTCGGCGTCAAGGCGGAGGTGAAAAATCTGAACTCATTCCGCTTTCTCAAACAGGCGCTGGACTACGAGATCGCGCGGCAGGTCGGCATCCTGGAGGGCGGCGGCGCCATCCCGCAGGAGACCCGCCTGTTCAATCCGGATACCGGCGAGACCGCCGGCATGCGCAGCAAGGAGCATGCTCACGATTACCGCTACTTCCCCGAACCGGACCTGGCGCCGCTGCGCGTGTCGGACGCCTGGCTGGACGAGATCCGGGCGGCCATGCCGGAGTTGCCTCGGCAGAAGCGGGCGCGCTTCATCGAGCGTTACGGCTTGAGCGAATACGATGCCGATGTGCTGACGGCCAACCGGCCCATCGCCGAATATTACGAAAAGGCCGCCACCGCATCCGGCGAGCCCAAGTTGTCCGCGAACTGGGTGATGGGCGATTTGATGGGCGCCCTGAACGCGGACGGCAAAGCGATTGCCGATTCGCCCGTCACGCCCCAACGGCTGGGCGAGCTGATCGCCCTGATTCGCCGCGGCGAGATCTCGGGCAAAATGGCCAAGGAGATTTTTCCGAAAATGTTCGCGAGCGGCGAGGCGGCCCCGGTCATCATGGAACGAGAAGGGCTGAAGCAGATCAGCGACACCGGTGCCATCGAGAGGATCATCGATACGGTGCTGGAACAGAATGCCAAACAGGTGGAGCAATACAAGAGCGGAAAGACCGCCGTGCTCGGATTCCTGGTGGGCCAGGTGATGAAAGCTTCCCGCGGGCAGGCCAATCCCGGAACGGTCAATGAGATGCTCCGCCGGAAACTGGAAGGATAGACGCATGCTGAAAGAAGGCGACGCAGCTCCCGATATTCAACTGGAAACCGATGCGGGCGAGCAGTTCCGCCTGGATTCACTGCGCGGCAAGAAGGTCGTACTCTTCTTCTTCCCGCGCGCCAATACTTCCGGTTGAACCATGGAGGCTCGCGAGTTTCGCGATGCGATCACCAAGTTCAACAAGAAGGGCGCCGTAGTGCTGGGCATTTCCCCGGACACGCCAAAAGCTCAGGCCGGCTTCAAACAAAAGGAGTGCCTGCCGTTTACCTTGCTCTGCGACACCGACAAACAGGTCGCCCAGGCTTACGGCGTCTGGAGGGAGAAGAACATGTATGGCAGGAAGGTGATGGGGATCGAGCGCTCTACCTTCGTAATCGACGAGAAAGGCAAGATCGCGAAGATCTTCTCAAAGGTCAAGCCGGCCGGACACGCCGCGGAAGTCCTGGCCGCGATCTGATCCGCGCCGCTTACCCGCCCGCGGCTAACGCATCCTCGACCGTCTCGCAGAACTGGAAAATCGTATCCAGCCGGGTCACCCGGAAGCATTCTCGCACATACCCCTGCGCACCCGCCATCCACATCTTGCCGCCGCTTTCCTCCACCTTATTCAGGCCATAGATGAACCGGCCGATGCCGGTGCTGTCGATCCGCTTGACCCCGGTCAGGTCGAACACGATACGGCGGTTCCCCTGGCCGAGCAGGTCGTTGAGCACCGTCTCGATGCGTTCCCCTTCCGGGCCGCGCATCACGCTGCCCTCGAGCGAGATCACCGCAGTGCCCGGCGCGACCGCTTTCGGATTGATTTCCAGTAACATCCCCTCTGTCCCAACCAGTATATGCCGAATTATGCTCCGCTCCGATGGGTCTTTCCGGGGGGTCCGCCCGTATACCGGATAGTGTTATGATCCTCGCGGCGGCCATGAATCCCGAGGCTTTAAGCGGCGTAGACGATACCATCGTCCGCGTGCGGCGGGGCGACCCCGACGCGCTGACGGCGCTGATCTCGCGCTATCAGCACCGGCTGTACCGTTATCTGGTCCGGCTGGTTAGGGAGCCGGCTGCCGCCGACGACCTGTTCCAGCAAACCTGGCTGCGCGTGATGGAAAAGATCGGCCGCTACGACGCGCGCCGCAATTTCGAGGCCTGGCTGTTTTCGGTGGCGCACAACCTGGCCGTCGATTCCTGGCGCCTGAAGCGGGGCGATAGCCTCGACGACACCGGCGATTCCGGCGAAACGCGCGGTTCCGCCCTGGGCGACCGGCTGCCGCTGGATCAGCCGGACGCCCTGGAGCGCCTGCTGGATTTCGAGCGCGGCGCCATGCTGGCGGCCTGTATCCACGAGCTGCCCGCCATACATCGCGAGGTGCTGACGCTGCGGTTTGAAGAAGACATGAAACTGGAGGAGATCGCGGAGGTGGCCGGCATCCCGCTGGCTACCGTCAAGAGCCGCCTGCGGCGCGCGCTCGAAGGGTTGCGTGCCGCCATGGAGTTGCGGACGCAAGGAGGAAGGGGAGCATGAGCGGGCACGAGTCAATCAAGGAACTCTTGGCGCTGGCGGCCGGCGGCGCGCTGGATGCGCCGGAACAGCGGCGCCTGGAGGAACATGCCCGCGAATGCCCGGCCTGCCGCCGCGAGTTGGAGATCTGGAGCGCATATTCTCAGGGACTGCATCAACTCCCGCAGCCGGCTGCACCCGCGCAATTGGTCGAGCGCACCCGGGCGCGCGTCTGGCAGGAGCGGGCCTCGGCAGCCGACCGCCGGTGGGATGAGATGATGCTCGGCGCGTTGGCGCTGTTCGCCTGGACGGTAGGCCTGACCGCCTGGTTCGTGGCGCGTATCTTCACGGGCGGCGCGCTGGTGTTCCTGGGAACGAACCTGGTCCGGTTTGGTACCTGGTCGGCGATATCTACAGTTCTGGTATGGCTGACTGCGGCGGTAGCAGCCCTGGCTTTGGGAAAACGCCGCCGCGAATTCAGGAGGGCTTTATGAGTCGTCTTCGTCAGGAAATGGATTTGATTCCCCGCACGGCTTGGGCCGTCGCCGTTTGCGTGTGGCTGAGCTTCTTTCTGGTGATGATGCTGCTGCCGTTCCGCGTCGATCCGGAGGCCCGCAACTGGCCGCTGGCCGGCAAGTTGGCCCTTTCGGTGCTGCCAGGCATCCCGCTCTTCGTCCTGGTGCTGCTGATCGGCTATGTCAACG
>DATGGM010000342.1:0-44041 GCA_035308525.1 Bryobacteraceae bacterium | reverse complement strand
GGCGGAAGTCCGGCATAATGGGCACGCTCTTGGCATTAGGAACGATGACCACCGCCCTGGCGCAGCCAGTGGAAACCGTGCTGCACAATTTTTCTGCGTCGATGCCAAAGGGCGCACAACCTATTGGAGCGCTGATTCGGGACGCGCAGGGAACGCTGTATGGGGCTACGGAGAGCGGCGGCCGGTACGGAAACGGGGCCATTTACCGGGTCTCGCCCGCCGGGGCTATCCAGACACTCCATAGCTTCACCGGCGGAGCGGACGGGAGCGAACCGTTTGCCGGAGTGATTTCCGACGCATCCGGCAACCTTTACGGCACCACGTTTCTGGGTGGCAGCTTAGGTAAGGGCGTGGTGTTCAAACTCGACCCCACCGGTCTCGAGACCGTGTTATGGAGTTTTACAGGCGGCAGCGACGGCGGGAACCCAAATTCGAGTTTGGTCCTCGACACGGCCGGCAACCTCTACGGCACGACCGTGTACGGAGGAGCGGAAAACCTGGGGGTGGTGTTTAAAGTCGATACCAGCGGTAACGAAACTGTGCTGCACACGTTCACGTCTGGCAAGGGCGGCTGCGACCCCAGCGGGGCCCTGGTCATGGATCCCGCCGGCAACCTGTACGGCACAACCACCTATTGCGGCGCGCCCGGATTTGGTGTGATCTTCAAATTGGATCCCAGCGGCAAAGAGACCGTTTTGTACGCATTCACCGGCAAAGCCGATGGAGGTAATCCGAACGGAGCGCTGGTTCGCGATTCGGCCGGAAACCTGTACGGGGACACGTATGTTCTTTTGACTCTTGGCACCGTCTTCAAACTGGACGCCTCGGGCCACTTCACGACGCTGCATCGGTTCAGCGGCAACGCTGAGAGCGCACCGCAAGCCGTGATTCTGGATGCGGCCGGGAATGTGTACGGGACCACCGCGGGCGGCAACTCGGCAGGATTCGGCACCGTCTTCAGAATTGATACGTCCGGTAATTTCACAACGCTGTACAGTTTTTCGGGCGCCATCAACGGCAGCGGCCCTGAGGGACTGGTGATCGACTCGACTGGCGCGCTTTACGGCGCGACATTTACAGGCGGCCGGACGTACAGCAGCAACAATGTCGGCAACGGCCTGATCTTTACGTTATCCGCAGCAGGCCAGGAATCCACGGTGGCCAGTTTCCCGGGTCCCGCTGACGGAAGCGAGCCGGACAGCGGGGCGGTTCTGGATTCCGGCGGCAATCTGTACGGGGTTTCATCAGGCGGCGGTCTTGATAACCAAGGCGCGGTCTACGAGATCACGGCCGCCGGAGTGCTGAAGCTGCTGCATTCGTTTACCGGCGGCGCCGATGGAGGAAGTCCCTCCGGCTTTCTCACCTTGGACTCGTCCGGCAACATCTACGGGACAGCCTCCTCCGGCGGCAGCCACGGATGGGGACTGGTTTATAAGCTGGATTCGACCTTGCATGAAAAAGTGCTGTACAACTTTACGGGCGGCGCTGATGGCGGAGGCCCCGTGGGAGGTGTAATCCGCGATTCCGCCGGCAATCTGTACGGAACCACGTCCCCTGACAGCAACGACTTGGGCGTCATTTTCAAAGTGGATACCTCGGGCAATGAGACTGTGTTGTACGCCTTCACGGGCGGCTCGAATGGCGACAGACCCTCCGGGGGGCTCTTTCGCGACTCTGCCGGCAATGTGTACGGAGCCACGGAGTACGGCGGTTCCAGCGATGCGGGCGTCGTATTTCAGTTGACGAACGCCGGGCAGTACAACCTCTTGCACGAGTTCAGCGGCGGAAATGACGGAGGTCTCCCAACAGCCGGTGTAGTCTCTGACTCCGCGGGTAATCTGTACGGGTGCACCAGCTCGGGCGGGCGCACCGGGAATGGAACGATATTCAAGCTGGCTGGCCCCAACGCGACCTTTTCTACCCTCTTTACTTTCGGCGGCGCGGACGGACCGGACTGCCAGGGCGTAGCGAGCGACTCCGCCGGCAGTCTTTATGGCGCGGCGCTCGGGCGCTTGTCGGGCGACGGCGAAGTGTTCAAGTTAGATACAGCCGGCAATCTGACCGTGCTGCATAGTTTCAGGGGCGGAGCGGATGGATCGAGGCCGCTGGCGGGTCCCACGATTGACGCGGCGGGAAACATCTACGGGACAACCGCCCTGGGAGGCGCCTATGATTCGGGCGTCGCGTATAAGGTGGTTCCGTAGCAAGGGCGGCCGCATTAGACTTTTCGCGCCCGATCCTGGCCCTGACTTTTGAAGCCGGCCGGTCGCCATTCCGCCATAATGGCCCGCTGAGTACGCGCCGTTGGCGTACTCTCCGGAACATGGAGCTGGCGGAGGGATTTGAACCCCCGACCCTCTGATTACAAATTTGAGCGAGCCGGGTACGGGGGTGTTCGGCTTGTAAAAGAATCAATAACTTGCGGGCGGGTCAATGTCGAGAATGTCGGGTGTGTTCAAGCTGGTGGCTCCCTCGGTGGCTCCCTTTGGGTTTGCGTTGTTTTTCCTTTCTCCACTGCCGACTTTGCTTCATGAGACGTTTACCGGCGCATCAAGCCGCGCACCGGGTATCGTCCCGCGGATGCGTGCCGCAAGCTGGCTGCGAAGGTCTTCGACACCGTCCCACTTAATGTGATTGTATTGGCGCGTGTCGAAATGCAGGCGGTGAAAGTGGCAGGCCTTGCACGTCCAGATAACGGGTCTACCGAGTGCCGCAGCAAAACCGGCCTCGAAATAGACTCCGCCACGTTGGAACGTGAAGTCAGCCACGACGAACTGAGCTTTGCGTAGTTCCACGATGATGCGGTCACAAATCTTGTCGTTGTGTTCAAGGTCAAGCATTCGGATGGCGGTAAACCCGCAGTCAGATTCCACGGCTGCCTTAATGCCATCTCGGAATGCGATATCCAGAGTCGGACGGAAAGCCATCGCGACAAAGCATCGGCCCGGTATGCCGGCAGCCGTAGGCGGCGGCTGAACCCTTTCCCAACCAAAGACCGTAAGCCTGACGCCGTTCTCTTGCTGCTCCATGAGTCTTGTTTTGGCCAGATAGTCAAGGTAGTACTGAACCTCGGTTGCATTCACTGCGGCGATCAGAGGATAGTCGATCGTAGGTCGTATCTTCCAAAAACATCCCGGCGTTTCGGTATGCTCCGCGATCAGCCGTAGTAGATGGTCCCATTTCTCGGATACTCGAATAGAACGCTGCTCCGCCTCGTACCGTTGCCAATTCTCGTTCTTCAGGAAAAGCGGATGGCCGGATTCAGATGCCTTGCGCGTCGCAGCCGACAGGTATGGGTGAGATTCCCCGCCTAATGCGCTAATCACTCCCGCAGTTATCCAGAACTCGCCGCAAAGCTCACACGCAATGAGCGCCGGATCGGACCTCTTTAGGCTTGCGTCACGGGAGCAAAGCGAGCATCTTATCTGAAAACGAGCTGATTCAGCCATTGAGGGTAACGCTAAAACGGATCTGATTACGATGTCAAGCCCGCCAAAACCGCAGGCCGGAACGAACGGCGGGCCGGGCGGCGCTAACTCCGTCGAAGCAACTAAGACATCTACTCGCCCAGAAGATGAAACTCGAGAGCTTTTCTTAGGTCTGCGTTGATTTCAAACCGAACCATGGAGCGAGGTCCCTTCGGAATAACACTGATAATCCGGCCTTCGTGACCTTTGGCAATGGTGCTGCGTATGGTGTTTGCCGCAACGCCGCAATGAAGCTCCAGGAAAGGCGTCTTAGTAGGGCCATTGCGAAGCAGATAGACGAGCACCTTTTTTTTATCTTCGGTAAACTTAAGCAATGCCGTTGCCAGTTGCTCTCGCCTGCCCTTCTCAAGTGCCGATATTTGGGGCTTTTCTGCGTCGAGCCGCGCGGCTTCCAGGGCCGACTGCATGGCTCGTTTGTCCTCCCCAAGCGTAGCGATCTCTGCGCGCCGCCTATTGTCCAGCTTCACCGGAGCGCGGATCGCATTCACGATCAGGCTAACCGCGACGATGAAAGCGTACGGGAGAAGGGATACGCCAATTGTCCACCAAAAACCCGCCTTGCCGTAGGTTCGTGAGAGGAGCACGAGAATCACGCCCGCAGCCGCGCCGGTCATGATTTGCCCCCAGAAGTAATGGAAGGTATCAGCCAAAACCTGACCTGCGAACATCCGATAGTAGGCTCGGAGGTTGGGAACTCGCTCCCAGGGACCTGATGGCACGCGCAGATATTATATACGCTCAACTGTTCCTCTCCAAGGGGGGCGCGCCGATATGAAACCCGCCCAGCGCAACGTACACCCGCGGACGGTGCGGCTCATCGCCCAGCAGGAGCCGACACTCCGCTAATAGCTGCACCTCCGCCGCTCGCTCCTCCCGCAGAATCGCCCGCGCCTGCATTTCCGCCAGTCCGGGTAGGATGGGGCGGGAGCATGGCGGCGGCGCTGCTGGCGGGCTTGCTGCCGCTATCAGTGGCGACTTTAGGGCCTGCCGGGTCTGCAATCGTTTCTCCAGCCAGAACGCCTTGGTAGAGCGAGCGCCGCGGAGACTGCGCTCCCTAGAACCGGATGGAGGGACAATAACAGGCCGGCGCGGAGTCCGCGGAGTCATGCAGATTATTGTACCCGCGTCTGCGCTAGGTCCTATTTAGCAAGCAAAAAAGTGCCGGCCCAGTCGTCCAAACTGAACCGGCACATAAGACGCGGGGGAGTCTCCCGCGCTTTCGCCGCTCTGAAGGGGACGGCGAAACTCGATAACCCTTTGCCAAAAACGCGCCGGAAGACCAGGAGAGTAACCGGCCAACCGGCGCGCGTCTTGGTGAAGGAGCCAAACGCACCACCCATGGCAAGGAAAAGCGCGTTTCGCCATTCGCCGGTGTCCAGCCGGCGAAACTCGTTAAAACTCATTCCGCTGTTTCCATTCGTCGAACCTGCGCTTGGCTTCGGTCTGCTCCTCGGGACTCAGACTCCGCGCGGCCTTGTCGAGCGTCATCACGTCATCGTCATCGCGGTAGTCATCGCCGTAGATCGGCCGTGTGGTGAGGACTTCGCCGCGTCCACCACCACGGCCATCACCACCACCTTGGCGCGCACCGAGCGTTATAGGCGTCACCCGGCCGGGCCGGTTCCCTGGAGATGGAGGGGCAAAGCTCGCACGGATCTGCCGGCCACCACGGGCGCGGGCTAGACGGCGGGCCAGTTCCCGGTATTTCGCTTCAACGTCCCAGCCCTCGAACTCTGCCGCGTCCGCACTCAAGCTACCAGCCGCGGCGGACGGTATGGGCTTCGCCATAGTTGGCGCAGGTGCCGGGCGGACCGGCGAGCGGTAGAGAGTGCGAATGTTTCCACGTGAAGTCATAATTGAGACCCCCTATCGGCTATGCCGTCTTGCTCCGTTGCGGCTCCATCGTACCGCCGGGTCCGCCGTGCTCCATCGTGACGGCCTTTGTCCGGTACAGTTTTTCGAGCAGGTCAAGCGGGATCTGCTCCGCACTCGTTAAGGCTCCGGCAGGGTAAAAATGCCCGCCCGCCTGACTGCCGCGAATGAAGCGGTAACAGGCCGTAGGTGAGAATGCCGGACGGGCGGCCATGCGGCGCTCATGCCCGCGGCGCAGGCTTTCACAGTCTGTAATGGCGGCGGCCAGTTCGGCTGAGACCTTCCCCACGGTTATGGCGGCGGCCGGAATCTCCGAGATGTCGGGCGGCTCAGTGACACATGACTCCGGCGCGGGCAAACCGATCTTTGTTCCCAAGGTGGTTTCGATGAGACGGGCGCGTAGGATCAGCCGGCCGAATTGCGCGGCGGCCTCCCGGTACTCCGCCGTGAATTGCTCGATAACGTCCGCGACATAGGCGGGCCTGTGCTGTAACAAATCCTGTCGCGCGGCGGCTAGTGCTGGCTGCTGGTCTAGTAACTCCGCCGCGAATCCGCTCCGCATTGTGGCGGCGGTCTGATATTCGGTGTCCGCCGCGTCCAGGTCCGCCTGTGCGCGCGCCACATCGGCCGGAGTAGCTTCGCCCAGTGCGCGGCGCGTCGAGACTCTCACCAGTGCGGACTGTAGCTCCTGGCGCTTGTTGAGTAGTTCGGGCACACTGCCGGTTGCGGCTTCCAGGGCGGTCTGAATCTTGGCGCGCCGGGTAAGCAGGGGTTGCGCTTTCGCAATGCAGCCCGCTAAGTCAAGCGGGAGTTCGCGCAGCACAGAGCCGGGCCGGGCCGTTCCCAAGTCGGCGGGCAAAGCATCAGTCCGGGTCATCTTGGATATCTTCACGCTCACGTCTTTCCTCCTCGGTTTCTTCACTGTCACCATCGTCAAAATCGGCTTGCATGGGGCATCCCGCTTCGGCGCACTCTTCGGAGTCGCATTCCGCATTCGTGCAACCCGAACAGTCTCCACTCAGGCAAGACCGACACTCACACTCGCACGCCGCGCCGGGTGACTCATCGGGCGGCTCATCGGAGTCATCGTCCCACACCGTAACCCGGTCGCGGTCTACTGTTACCGTTCGCCCGGCCTGGCTTGCCAGCCGAACGTCCGCCCGGTGCCGTGAATAGAAGCCCTGATACTGCCCCTTCCATGTTTCCGGGTTCCTGGCCACATACCGCACCATGTCCTGATAGGTTTTACCCGGGATGACGCCGGGATGTTGCTTCATGCGGCCCTGCCTTCTGGTCCATGCTCCCGGATCACATCCTCAATCGACATGCCGCGGAAGTAGCCGGCGGCCATCAAGGCGCGGAAGCATTGATAATCGAATGGCAGGCGGCTCGCCGTGCGGCTCATGACTTCGACACTATCGGCGCTGGGCTGCGTGCGGAGTATCTGCGCGAACATAGCCGCGGTGTGTCCGACTGCGCGGCGCTCGTCGGGTGTCAGTTCGGCGGGCATGGCTCACTCCAGGGGCGTCTGGCGCAAGCCGGCGGCCTGCATCGCCCAGAGCGTTTCTTGATAGCGCCGCGCTGCGTTCGGCAAACTTTGAATCGCCAGAGCCAGAGCGGCCGCGTGGGATAGCTTCCGGTCTGCCGCCCGCAACGCCCGCGCCTTCGCCTGGAACTTTTCGACTAACCTGTGTTCCTCGGCATACAATTCTGCGTTACTCATGCCACCACACTAACCCGAGTCGAGAGAGGAACGGAAAGGGAATCTACTTACTCCCGTGGGATAGCCGCACGTCCCGCAATTGAGACAGACGGGTGATCTCCGCATGTAAGGCGCGGCGGAAGTTCCCGTCTGGAATGGAATCGTTCTCGATACCACCACCCGGCTTGAACCATCGGCGGAACTCATCCGGGTTCAACCTCATCTTCTGCGCGAAGAACTCCTTGCTATAGGGCGGGCGCTCACCTCGACGGCGGTTGTACTTCCGGTCTGGCCGGGTCTCGAATTGCAACTTCAAAAGAAAGTAGTTGGACCATAACTCTATCCGTTGTTCTACGACGGCGGCAGGGATCACAGAACGCTTGGGTTGCTTCGGCAGGAGACGCGGCTTGACGTTCGATGGCAGGGGCATAGTAGCGACTCTGGCGAAGATCTGCGACACGGCCACATGCAAGTCAAGCATCCGCCCTATCGCTTCGGCGTACCGCAGGCGGAGCAAAGCGTCAATCATCGCCGGGTCCTTTTCCCGCGCGATCTCCTCCAGGAACGCAGGGTCCCTTAAGTAGTCGCTGATCTGGCATTCGATCCAGCCCCAAGCGTCAATTGGCCTTGCCTGCGCGTTAGTCTCCGGCATGTTGTTGTTGCTCCTCAGTCGCCGGTACACTCCGTTCGTATTCGGCCGCTGGCACTATCCGCCATACGACATAGAAGTCGTCGCCACACTTCAACGCGCCATCGTGCAATGGCTGGCCCGCGCGGCGCTCGCACTCATCCATGTACTTCTCAGCGGCGCTCAGCAGCCCGCGCAACTGAGAATCTAGCAGCCGCTCGCACTCCAGCCCATTCATGGCTCCGAGTGAGTCGCGCAACTGGCTAGGCAGGTGCTGTAGTGCGTTCACCAAGGGCAGCATCAGGTGGCTGAACCACTTGATAGCCTCGGCGCGGTTGACGACCTCGGCGCTTTTGATCTTGTACTCCAGTTCCCTAAGCGATGCTTGCGCGGATTCGCGGCGGCGCTGGGCCGATGCAAAGGTCTCTATATCGGCGACCTTGCCGTTGCCGTCCGCTCTGGCATCCGCGCCGCCACTCGCTCCGTTTACATGCTGGCGACGCCACGCTTGCTCTTCGGCCTTGCGCTTGCGCCACGCTTCCGCCTCTGATTCGATCTGCTTCACGGTCTTGCCAGCGCGCAATTTCCTGTAGACGGTCTGACGCGAGAGGCGAACCCGGCGCGCGATGGCGCTTACGTTCGGCCCGGCCTCGACGCGCCGCGCCTTTCGCCGCGCCTTGCCGGTGGTGGTCTTGGTGGCAGTCTTGGCGCTGGCCTTGCTCTTTGTCTTAGTCATATACCTCCATCATCGTTCGCGTTCGCTATTCGCGCCTGCTGTTCGCCCTCGCTCATCGTTGCCACGGACGCGGTTTTCGGACCTGCGCGCTTGTCACGCATCGACAAGTTGTCACCTCCGACCGCGCCGGATGGTCTCCAAGGACCCAAAAACATACGGGAAACTAAAGCGCTGACAGGTCCGGTTAACATTGTTACTTTCGCCTTTCGGTTCGTTTCTTGTTCCGGCTGCTCCCTTTCCCGAAATGTACAGGTACCCCATATCCTCCCGTCCGTCCCTTCCTACAACACACACACTCTATTTTTTCTTCTATAAGAGAATGAGAGATAGGGAGTGTCCGTACATTTCGGGAAAGGGTCATTCTCGCTCCCCAACCGTGGAAACGCGGCGATTGACGGTAAACGGAGCAGCCCTCAGCCCGCCCGCCGCGGGCCTGATACCGAGTAACTTGCACACCGGCTTCCTGCGTTCTGCGATGCTCCAGAACTCCGCCTCACCCTTGCCGGAAGCCCGCCGGCTTTCCACTATGCCGTGACAAGCCAAGTCCTGGAGAGCGCGCCGGATGGTTTGCTGCGCGTAACAGCACGTCTTGGCGATATCGCTCAGTGACGCTTCCCTCACACCCGGAGCCGCAAGATACTCCAGCCCCATCCGGCGGAGCGGAGGTATAGAGTCCAGGGCAACCTTCCTGACAAGCTCCCGGCGGCGCGGCGGACTGACACCGATAACCGCGAGTCCCGCCCATAACTGGCGCAAGGCGCGCATCATGCGGCCCGGTCCTTCGGGCTGTGGTATCTGCTCGATTTCGCGGGTATACGGGTGTCGCTCGACATGACTGCGGCAACGTACCGAAAGCGTGCTTAAAGCAACCATCCAATCGCGATCACCCGCGGAAGGCGCGGCCATGCCCGCGTTGAAGTCGCACGACTGGATAAACCCGCCTACTTCCGCGAGCAGGTCCGCCCTGATTCCGTCCGCCACTTCGGTGGTATCGTAAGCCTGCTCGGCCTGCTTCACTTCATCGGCATCCGGGAGCCGGAATAGCAGGAACCGCGGGCCTAGTTTCGCCATCACCGCATGCTCGATATCAATGGCTTCCGTGACTCCGCCAATAATGCCTAGCTTGCCCTTCCACACGAGCGTCTTGCCCCCTTCCCCACCTATCGGCCGCGGGTACTTTCCGTCATAGCAGTGACGCAGGGCGGAGAGCGCCTTACCCCGTTCGTCCCGGTTCTGGGTGAATACGCTTGTAAAATCCTTCATCACAAAAATGCCGAAGTCGCCCACTTCGCGTAGTAGTCCTCCAGTCGCATCGCTCGATCTGCCGTCCTTCGGTGTGCCAGAGAGCAAGGCGGCCTCTGTAACCTTGTCCGCTTCATGGGTGAAGGGTAAACCCTCAAACGGCGCGATTACTTCGCCCTTCCCACCGGACGGCGGCCCGACTAACAACAGCCAAACCGGCGAGCCGGTCATCCGGTTGCCGGCATAAGCTCCTAGCATGACTTCCAGACTTCCAGGGTCCGGCAAGTCGATCAGAGAGCGAAAGGTCCTTACCAGTCGGGCCAGTTTGGCCGCGGACTCCGTTGCGGGCGGGTCCGGGGCGGCCAGCATGGGCGGGCAGGCGGTTGCTACGGATGGCTTGCCATTCTGCCGGGCCGCTCCAGCCGCTTCAAGGGACGATTGGCGCGCTAGCAGGGACGCGCGCAGGGTCACATAGCCGGGCCGTGCTGGCGGATCGTTGGCGGATATTGTAGACTTGTCCATGTAGGATAGTTGGCTCCTTTCAACTGACAAGAGCGCTTGGGACCTAGGCGGCCTGGCGCTCTTTTCAGTTCCGACATACTAACCCCACCTACTTAGCGGACCTTGGTAGCCGGCGAAACAATCGGCGCGGCTCCGCCATTGCTGCCCAACTCCTCGCCAACTCGGGCCTGGCGCAACCACGCCTCCAGGACACTCCGCGGAATGCGTAACGACGCATATCCCGGCCGCCCTACTCGCAGCACTCCCGGCAGGCCGCGGAAGTGATCGCGGATGGAAGTAGGATGCATACCCAACTGGCGCGCGATTTCGGCGGCGGTATAGTGCTCTTCGAGCAGGCCGGCGAGACCGGAAGCGGCGAGACCGGAAGGCGGAAGCGTTGAAGGTGACGCAGCCGAACTAGGTCTCACATTTGCTCTACGACCTAGTTTTGATTTCGCGTCGCTTGATTGCCGTAATGGTTTGTAAGTGTCCATACTTCATGTTACTCCTCTAACTCGCCTATTAGTTTTGACTGTCACTTTTGCACATTGCGACTTATCATCTCTTCGAGTGCAAGCTCGGGAATCCGCAAACGAGCGCCCACTTTCACGGCCTGCAATTCCCCACGGCGGACCAGATCATAGACAGACGTGCGGGAGATGTCCAGGACCGCGGCGACTCTGCTAACGCGCAGGTAGACCGGGCGGGGTTTGTTCAAAGCGATACTTTCAGGTGGAATCTTCATGTTTTCTCCAAACAGTCCCAGTTTTGCCGCCCTTGACACCCGCGCACAATAGCGATAGGATTACAAAGTATTACATGGCAACGATGGAACCCTGGAACGCGGAGCCGATGAGACCGGTCAAGTGGATATCCCTTACGGTCCCCGAATCCCGCGACATCGCCCTGAAAGACGGATTGATCGTTTGGCGTGTAACGTCGCCGTTATCGTATCGCCGGGTAGCGGTTCCGAAGGGCCTGCTGGCGCGGTTCCTTCGACTCGCAGAGCAAAAGGAATCGGCATTTCTCCGCTTCGCTCAGAAGTGGGGATGCTTGGCGCTCTGTGAGCATGGACTGCCGGCTACTCATTACTACTCGTGCTCTCTGTCCCTGCACGAGCCGGTTGAACAATGGCGCATCTTTTCACGCGAAGCGCACGCGATCTTGAGGATACGGGATTACTTGAATCGCGGAGAGCGCGCAGGCCCGGCCGATTGGATACTCGCGCACGGGATGTCCGCGCGTCTCGGGTGGCGATGGGCAGCAAACTTTCTCGCGTTTGCTACTCCCCGCGCGTCACGGGTCCTAGGACGGAACGAACTGAGCCAATGCGTACAGGCGTGGCTTGATGCTGCGGACATCCGCCCTCGCCTGACGTGGAGCGAGCGCGAGAACAGTTATCAGATATCGTGGGAGCCATCGAAGCCCTGGTACCCGAATCTTTTCGCCCACATTGCAATGGAGCTTATGCTCTCAGTAGCGAACGTGGAGCGGTTGGCGATTTGTTCGGGCTGTGGCATCCCCTACCCTTCAAGCAGGAAAAAGCGGCCGGCGGAAAGCAGGCGGAGTTTTTGCCCGGACTGCGGCAGGAAAGCGGCGGTGCGGCTCGCAGTCCGGCGATTCAGAGAAAAAGCAAAACAGAACCGAAACGGAGAGAGCGAATGAAAAAGCGCGGTCAGATGAAAAAGCGCGGTCAGAATGAAGGCACCATTTTTGAGGAGCGGCCCGGCCGATGGGTGGCGGCGCTCACCCTCGGGTATGAAGTCGTAGACGGTAAGCGCAGGCGCGTCCGTAAGAAGTTCACGGCCACGACCCGCGGCGCGGTGCAAAAGAAGCTCACGGCCGCTCTCAATTCACAACAGAACGGCGGCGCGGTTCCCCTCGATGGCGACTCGCTCGGGGCTTTCATGGAGAAGTGGATCGGGACGCTACGCATGAAGGGCCGTGCGGAGTCCACTATCGCTAGTTATACGTGGCTCACGAAAAAGTACATTGAGCCGGAAATTGGTATGGTGCGGCTCACGAAATTGACACAAGGCGCGCTGAACGATTTCATGCTGCGCAAGCTTGAGAGCGGCTTGTCTGCGCGCACGGTGGGCTATTGCCACGCTGTTGTCAGGAGCGCGCTATCCAAGGCGGAGAAGGACGGGCTGGTATCGCGCAACGTCGCCAAGCTTGCGGAACCTCCGAGACAGACGGGCGGTTCCACTATTGAGCCGCTCACATCGGAACAGGCGCGGTTATTGCTGGCGGCCGTCTCAGGACATCGGCTTGAGGCGCTCTACTCGGTGGCGCTTGCATTGGGTCTCAGACGTGGTGAAGCGCTCGGGCTGGAGTGGGCCGGCCTTGACCTGGAACACGGAACCCTTACAGTGACTCAGACCGCCAAACGTGTCAAGGGCAAGGGCATGCTTTTGGAGCGCAGGGCGAAGACCGAGAAGAGTCTCCGCACTCTACCTCTGCCGGCCTTCGCCATTCGCGCCTTGATAGCCCACCGGGACCAGCAAGCGGAGGAGCGCGCATTCGCGGCGGACCTGTGGCGAGAGCATGGGCTTGTGTTCACTTCGACTGTAGGGACACCGATTGAGCCGCGCAACCTAGTCCGCCACTTCCACGCGATGCTGAAGGCCGTCAATATCGACCGGAAGCGGTTCCACGATCTCAGGCATACAGCCGCAAGCCTGCTCATCGCGCAGGGCGCCACGCTGCATGAAGTGAAAGAGATCCTCGGTCACTCGCAGATCCGGCTCACCGCGGACCTGTACGGCCACGCCTTCATGGATGCGAAGCGGGAAGTCATTTCCAGGATGGAGATGGTACTCGGGCCGCGGTTACCGCAGTCCGACCGGGTGGCTCCCTCGGTGGCTCCCTCCAGCCCAAAACCGCTTGTCCATTAGTCTGTAAGTTGTTGATTTAATGGAGCTGGCGGAGGGATTTGAACCCCCGACCCTCTGATTACAAATCAGATGCTCTACCAACTGAGCTACGCCAGCCTTTTGTTCGGTTGGTACGATTGTAGCCTAATCCGGAACTTTGCGACAACTGTGTCATTCGTAGCGCAGGGCGGTCAGACAGCGTCCTGGAACGGCGCAGCAGCTCGCACGCCACCGGCCACCGCCAGCGGCAGGCTCTCCGTGAGAAGTTGCCGGACCAATCGCAAGCGGCCTGCGCCGATGGCGGCGCGCGGGGCGAACCGGATGTCTCGAATCAGGTTTGTGATTATTCGTATCTCAGGGCGATGAGCGGGTCGATTTGAGTGGCTTTGCGGGCCGGCAGGAAGCTGGCGATGGCGGAGACGGCGATCAGCAGCAGGGGCACTCCCGCGAAGACGATGGAATCAGTGGCGGTGACGCCGTAGAGCATTCCGGATAAGGCGCGGGTCAACTGAAAGGCGGCGGCCAGGCCGACAGCCGCGCCGATGAGGGAGGTCAGCAGGCCGCGTCCCACGACCATGCGCAGGATTTGCGACTGGCTGGCGCCCAGCGCCACGCGCAAGCCGATTTCGTGGGTGCGGCGGCTGACGGAGTAAGTTGTGAGGCCGTAGATACCGACGGTCGCGAGAGTGAGCGCGAGGCAGGCGAAGACGGTGAGCATCAGCATGGATACGCGGCGCAGGGTGAGCGAATTGGAGAGCACCTGCTCCATGGTGCGGACGTTGGAGACAGGAAGCTCGGGATCGAGCTTTTGAATCTCGCGGCGCACGGCGGCGGTAAGGGCCATGGGATCGCCGGCGGTGTGGACCGCCACAGCCATGGCCGATACATAGGGCTGCTGCATGTGGGGAACGTACACGGCGGGTTCCACGGGAGCGTCGAGGCCGTACAGCTTAGCGTCCGCGACTACCCCCACGATTTCCATCGGCCGGCTCATGATGATGTGGCGGCCCAGTGGATTCTCGTGCGGGAAGTGCTTGCGCACCATGGCATCATTGACGATCACGACGCGCCTGGCATCCAGGCCGTCATGCTGGTCGAAGAGGCGGCCCTGGCGCAGGGCAATGCCCATGGTGTTGAAGTAGCCGGGCGTAACTGTGCGGTAATCGGCCTGGGGCTGCTGAGACTGGTTGAGGGGCGGGCGGCCCTCGATCTCGAAACTGTTGACGCCGACGCGGAAGGAGAGCAGCGAGACGCGCAGCGGCAGAAACTGGACGGCGCCGGCGGAGCGCACGCCGGGAAGCGTTTCCAGGCGCTCGGTCAGATTCTTGTAGAAATTGGCGCGCTTGACGGGCGTATCGTATTTCGCCTCGGGCAGACTCAGGTTCATGGTAAGCACATCGGCGGTGCGGACGTTGGGGTTGACGGCCACGACGCGCGCGAAACTGCGCAACAGCAAACCAGCGCTGACCGAGAGCAGCACCGCCAGGGCAACCTCGGAGGCCAGCAGGAAGCCGCGGATGCGCTGCGATCCACCGGCGCTTTCGGAGCGCCCGGCGGCTTCCTTGAGCGTGGTGTTGATGTCGGTGCGGGAGGAGCGCCAGGCGGGGACCAGTCCGAAGAGCATGCCGGTGAGAAGCGAGATACCGAGGGTGAAAGCGAGCACGGGCAGATCGACGCCCATGTGGCGCAACATGGGGAACATCTCGGGGACGATGCCGCGCAGGAGGCGCACGCTCCAGACTGCCAGGAAGAGTCCCAGTGCGCCGCCGGCGAGGGCCAGCAGGAGGCTTTCGGTGAGAAGCTGGCGGACGATGCGGCGGCGGCCGGCGCCCAGCGCGCCGCGGATGGCGATCTCGCGCTCGCGGGTGGCGGCGCGGGCCAGGAGCAAGTTGGCGAGGTTGGCGCAGGCGATCAGGAGCAGCAGGCCCACCGCGCCCAACAAAATCAGGAGCACGGGACGAATGCGGCCGGTGAACATCTCGGCCATGGGGAACATGGTGATGCCCCAGCCATCGTTGGTGGCGGGGTAGGCGGCTTCGAGGCGGCGGGCGATGACGGTCATCTCGGCGCGCGCCTGGGCGAGGGTGACGCCGGGCTTGAGCCGCGCCACGACGCCGTAGTTGTGATTCTCGCGCGGGGGGTTGTTGGGATTGATGGCGGTGGGCAGCCACAGGTCGGCGGGCACCATTTCCCCGAGCTGATGGGGGACGACGCCGACAATGGTGCGCGGGATGCCGTCGACGGTGAGAGTGCGGCCTACGGCGGAAGGGTCGGAACTGAAGCGGCGCTGCCAGAGGGCGTTGCTGATGAGCACGGCGGGCGGGCCGCCGGGACGATCTTCATCGGGAAGGAAATTGCGGCCGGCCAGGGGCGTGATACCGAGCGCGGGCAGGAACTCCTGGGAAGCCAGGGCGGCGGGCACACGTTCCGGATCGCCGATGCCGCTGATGTTGAGGCCGTATTCGGGAATGGCGAAGGCGGCGGACATGGTTTCGAAGGAGTGGGACTGGCGCTTCCAATCGAGGAAGTCGGCGGCGCTGACGGGCAGTTGATCGAAGCCGGACTTGAGCATCGTTCCCCAGATCATGACCACGCGGTTGGGCTCGGGGATGGGGAGCGGCTTGAGCAGGACTGCGTTGACCATGGTGAAGATGGCGGTATTAGGTCCGATGCCGAGGGCCAGCGCCAGGACGGCGACGGCGCAAAAGCCGGGATTCTTGAATAGCGACCTGGCGCCGTAGCGAAGATCTTGCCAAAAGAATTGCATAGGGCCTTATTAGGGGATTAACGGTTGAGCGCGGTGTTTTGTTCCGCGTTTTGGTGATATTATGTCGCCGCCATGGTTGAAACTCTAGAGTGCCCAGGGTGCGGGGCGGAAACCGCGCCCGATGCGCGGAAGTGCGGCAAGTGCGGGCGCTACTTGAAATCCGAACTGGAATGCCTGCGTTCGATCGATGCGGCGGTGGGGATCATCAAACGGATCCTGATCTGGTGGCTGGTGGTTTCGTTTACGGGCGGGGCGGTGTATCTCATCAGCAGGATACGGTGACGGGCCCTTTGTTTTCTGCATCATTTTGGGTTCGTTTCGTTTTTTTCGGTTGATGTTCACGGTGATCCGCGACCGGTTCAGCCGGTAAGGCTGATTCCTACTCTCTATTCCCATTAGAACCGATGGATGGCGGCTGGCAGGGGTGGTTTATCGGTAAGTGGTTGGAATTGTTGTGACGATTTTGGTGCAAAATGTGTGATCGCGATTTTGTCCTAAAAAGATTTGGCCGATCTCCAGGAGGAAAGGATGTTCAGATTCGAGTGCGACCGTGAGGCAAGCGACGACATCGGGTTTCATTTGCGTGCTCCCCATTCACACAAGCAACGACGGGCACCTGCTCTGTTGGCGGCCTGAAGACCTTGCCGCGCTCGTAGAGTCCGACTACACGCTATGGCGCGATCCGCCGCCCGGGTTGCACCCGAGCAACTACGACCGCTGGCGCCAGCTCGAAATCCTGAAACGCATGTAAGGAGCGATGCCCATGCCAACGCCTCAGCCCGATTCCGGCTTCAAGCTATCTGTGCGCAACATCTCGTTTGGGTGCCCGCCGGCTTGTACAGAGTGGCCCGTGAACTCTGCTTCCGTGTCGCCGGCAGCACCTTATTTCGCAAGGAAGCCATGACTCGTACCGCTAGCGTCAGTGTAGCTTCCGGTGATCACTCCCGCCGGGTTGATGCTATAGGCGAACGTAGAAACGGAATCCGTAAGGTCAATGGGGCTGATGGTGCCGCTGACGGCTCGCAGGAAGCCGTGAAACGTATGGCTCGCGTCAATATAGCTTCCGGTGATCACTCCCGCCGGGTTGATACTGTAAGGAATCGTAGAAACGGAGCCTGCGGGGTCAAATGCCGTGATGGCGCCGCCGGCGGCTCGCAGGAAGCCGTGAAGTGTATTGCTCGCGTCCACGTAGGTCCCTGTGATTTCCCCCGCCGGGTTGACACTAACAGTGTTCAGACCCGTGCCTTGCACCGGGCCCGTGCCCGCGCCCGGAACATCGAATGTTGTGAATTTGCCGTTGGAATCCCGTAGAAATCCGTGCGAAACAGCGTTTGCGTCGTAGTAAAATCCCGCGACGGCGCCCGCCGGGTTGATGCTGAGGCAGACGGTCCCAAAGACCGCGCCTGCCGCGTCAACCGTTGTCAGTGTACCATCCGGAGCCCGCAGAAACCCGTGGGATATAGTGTTTACGTCGTAGTAAAATCCCGCGACGGTCCCCGCCGGGTTGATGCTCACGGGGCCCGTACCAGTGGAACCTGGAACGTCAAACACGGTGAAGGTGCCGCTGGCGGCTCGCACGAAACCGTGACCCGCCATTCTCGCGTCTTGGTAAAACCCAGTGATCACGCCCGCTGGGTTGATGCCCTCAGGCCCGGTGTAAATCGACCCTGGAGGGTCAAATTCGGTTATCGTGCCATCGGAAGCTCGCAGAAACCCACGACCCGCGAAGTTTATATCCTGATAGGATCCTACAATGGCACCGTCGGGGTTGATGTTACGGGCGAACGTTCCATTCACTGCACCAGGGGCATCGAAGGTAATGATGACCCGGTGGCGATTGCTGTTCGCAGCGGCTGTTCTCACCGGCGTCGCCAAAGACGACAACAGAATAATAGCGGTAAACCATGCCAATATTCTGCGTTTCATCCTCTGCCAACCTTGTTGGCCGGCAGATCTATTCTTAGTCTCGACAGTGTATCTGGAGGAGAGACGTATGGAACTAGGTCCACCGCTTGTCAGCGAAGGGCGTGGGCGACCACTGTAACTAATTTGTTTTCTTTCGCCAATCGTGTTCATAGCCTTCTCCTTTAATCCGGAATTTCTATTGTGGACCCTTGAGACGTAGAAAGGATACTCCTGATTGCCTCTCCCTTCAATTCCTTGGCCACAATTTGTGAGTAATGGTGCTCTCCGGCTATCGCAAGAAGCACATACCCGCCCTCCATCGGGCAACGGGCCGCGCGCAAGCGGAGCCGCGCCCACGTTCGGCTCGCTGGGAACCCCAACGGTTGGTAGTTGACCTGGGGGGCCCGTCGGCCCGTTGGAACCGGCCGCCGTCGGCGGGCGCGAAGGACACGTGGACCTTATGGCGGCCAACACTGCGGGCAGGCGGGAGCGGGCAAGAGCACCGCCGAAACCCGAGCGAGCCGCGCTACCTCCTGACGCAGGTGAACTGCTGAAGCCAAAACCGGAGCTACCCGGCGCGCTCGGATTCAGTTCACACTGTCAGAGCTAAGTTCTGCGGCGAGCGTTCCGGGCTCCAGTCCGGCGCCGGGCGCGTCTATGTAGATAACTGATAGAATACGTGACGTCTTTAAGGAGGGCATCGATGACACGAATCGTCGCTGGGTTGGGCGAACTGAATGGCGGGAAGAAAGTGTACGCTATCTTTGTGCTGTGCGCAGCGACGGCGATTTCCCTGCCTGCGCAGACTTTCACCACCCTCTTCAGCTTCGATGGCAATGAGATAGGTAGCACGGACGGCTACGACCCTTACTTCGGCGCCCTGGTTCAGGCCACCAACGGGGACTTCTACGGGACAACCATAGGAGGCGGGACCGGCGGCTGGGGAACGCTTTTCAAAATCACCCCGAGTGGCGTGCTGACGACGCTATACAATTTCTGCTACCCAACGTGCGCGGTCAGCGGCGGGATGCCGTGGGCGGGACTCCTCCAGGCTAGAAATGGGGATTTATACGGGACAACTCCGTCGGGCGGGGAAAACGGCGTTTGCCCCGGCCTAGGCTGTGGTACGGTCTACAAAATCACTCCGGGGGGTAGCCTGACGACGCTGTACACTTTCTGCTCCCAAAGTGGGTGCACGGACGGCTCAGGCCCTAACGGAGGGCTGGTCCAAGCCACCAATGGGGACCTCTACGGGATGTCGCGTGGCGGCGGGGCCAACAACGGTGGCACGGTCTTTAAAATTACCTCAAGCGGCACGCTGACGACGTTATACAGCTTCTGCTCCCAAAGTGGGTGCACGGACGGCTCAGGACCCTACGCGGGGCTGATCCAGGCCACCGATGGGAACCTTTACGGGACAACCGAAAGCGGCGGATCATCCAACGGCTATGGCACGGTTTTCAAAATCACTCCGGGGGGTAGCCTGACGACGCTGTACACTTTCTGCTCCCAAAGTGGGTGCACGGACGGGGCAGTGCCCTTCTCGGGGCTGGTTCAGGCCACCAACAGGGAGTTTTACGGGACGACGCTAGAGGGTGGGGCCAACAACGGTGGCACGGTCTATAAAATTACCTCAAGCGGCACGCTGACGACGTTATACAGCTTCTGCTCCCAAAGTGGGTGCACGGACGGCTCAGGACCCTACGCGGGGCTGATCCAGGCCACCGATGGGAACCTTTACGGGACAACTAATCACGGGGGGGCCAACGGCGATGGCACGGTTTTCAAAATCACTCCGGGGGGCACCCTGACGACTCTATATAGCTTCTGCTCCCAGACAGGATGCACGGATGGATCAGGCCTCATCACGGGGCTGGTTCAGGCTACCAATGGAAAGTTCTACGGGACAACCCAAGCTGGCGGGGCGCACCAAAACTCGGGGACTATCTTCAGCCTGTCTGTAGGTCTGGGTCCGTTTGTAGAAACACAGACGACCTCCGGCAAGGTGGGAGCAGCCGTCAAGATCCTAGGCACCAATCTGGCCGGCGCAACCAGTGTCACGTTTAACGGCACTGCGGCTGTCTTCACCGTGAACTCGACAGGCTCGGCGATTTCAGCTACCGTGCCAAGCGGCGCGACAACAGGCACGGTCGAGGTGGTGACACCCCGCGGCAGGCTGATGAGCAACGTACCCTTCCGGGTGCTGCCATAGAATCCCCCGCAATAGTGGGTCTTGCAAATTTCGATTTAAAAGTCTGCGCCGTCGAGAGTAGGCGAATCGTGTTTAACAATTCCTTTGCATACTGACTGAAGGAACTGCTCGCCGGCGTTCCAATCGCGACCGTTCCATACATCGCTGGGATATAGATCGGATCACCGAATCAAGCCGGCAGATTAGGGACACCTGATTTTATTGCCTCGTCCGCGGAATCTGTGGGTAACAAGTCTTGAATGCCGGGCGGAAGGCCGGCCACTGGCGGGGACGATTAGTGGGTCTGCGGACCGAGGGTCGTCGGCGAAGCCGGCGACGTGCGTCACGAAGCACCAGCAAAAGCGGGGGATCGGAAATGCATCTGCCGATGCGGCAAGCCGCGGCCTACCTGGCCGTGCAACTAGCCGTTGCGAACCACACTTCCGTTGCGATGCCGAAATTGCACTCTTGACAGGGATCAACGAGCGGCGTTATGATTTACGACAGCTGTCATAAGGAAACAGACCGGAGTCATAGATGCGAAATGCACGATTGACCAAGTTGGAGATGCAGATCATGGAGACGTTGTGGACGCAGGGCGAAGCGTCCATCCGGGAGATGCAGGAGGCTTTCTCGGAAAAAAGGCGGCCTGGATACACCACCGTTCAGAAGACGGTCTATCGCATGGAGGCCAAGAAACTGCTGCGTCGCGTTCGCAAATTGGGGAACTTCCATATCTTTAGGGCTGAAGTCTCGCGGGAGTCCGCGCAGCGGAGGCTAGTGGACGATCTGCTGGCCATGTTTGGCGGGAATTCAAGGCCGGTAATGGCCCACCTAATCGGCGCGGGCAAGCTCACCCTCGACGATGTGGAATATGCCGAAAAGACGTTGAAGGAGATGAAGCAGGAGAACAGCCGATGACCATGCGAGACTTCGTGTTCATTGGAGAGGGTTTCTGGCCGGCGTTGGCGAACCATCTTTGGCAATCGACGGTTTTTGTCGCATTGATTTGGGTGATGCTCCTGCTTCTGCGTAAGAACCAGGCGCGAATACGATACCGGCTTTGGCTGGCAGCCTCCGTAAAGTTCCTGGTTCCCCTGGAGGTTCTGAGCAGGTTTGGCAGCATCTTGTCCGGCTTGCGGAATCACTGGATCAGGCCACAGATATCGATATATCACATGCTCGATGTCGCAGGCCGGCCCTTCCCACAGAATGCGTTGTCACCGGTCAGCCAGACGGTGCAAGCGGCGGATTTCACGCACCGATTGTTCGCGAATGCGCCTGTAATTCTGGCGTTGTCCTGGTTCGTTGGTACGGTAACTGTCTGTATCGCCTGGTACTTGCGTTGGCGACAAGTCAGGTCGATCCGGCAAAGTGCTGTTGCCGTTGAGGAAGGGCGCGAGATTGAAGTGCTTCGCCAACTTGAAAAGCGCTCAGAGATTCGCGGAAGCATCCGATTGTTGCGCTCACAAGACCTATTGGAGCCCGCAATCTTCGGGACTGTCCGGCCCGTACTCCTCTGGCCCGATCGGCTATCTGAACATCTTAAAGACGAGCATATCGAGGCTATTATTGCGCACGAGATCATGCACGTGCGCCGCCATGACAACGTTACCGCAACGATTCACATGTTTGTGGAGGCCCTGTTCTGGTTCCATCCGTTCATTTGGTGGATCGGAAAGCGCTTAGTGGAGGAACGCGAGCGCGCGTGTGACGAGGCCGTGGTGTGGCGGAGAGGCTGTCCACATGTCTATGCCGAGAGCCTGCTACTGGCCTGCCGTTTTTGCGTGGAGTCGTCCTTGCCATGTGTGTCCGGAATCGGGGGCGCGCACCTGAGGAGCAGGATTGTCGGCATCATGAGTACGCGCTCGCTCGAAAACCTGGACTTCAAGAGGAAACTGTTGCTCGTATTGATGGGCTCGATGGCGGTAGCCGGGCCGGTAGTGTTGGGTCTCGTGGACACGCCTCGAATCGAAGCCCAGTCCGATTCCGCAGATGCAGCCCCGAAGGTACCCGAATTTGATGTGGCTAGTATCCGGCTCAACAAATCCAAGGACAGTGGTGAGCGCTTTGCTTTTACAGAAAACGGCTTTACAGCCACTAACATCTCCCTAACAATGCTCATCAAGCTCGCTTATAGTGTCGAGCAAGATCAGATCATCGGGCTGCCGGGATTGATAAAATCCCAAAGATACGACATCGCGGCGAAGGTGCTGGATAGTGACCTGAGGAAACTAAGCACGGATAAACGCAAACGGATGATTCGCCCACTATTGACCGACCGCTTCAAACTGCAGTTTCACCAGGAAGGAAAGAGCCTGCCCGCCTATGTTTTAGTTATTGCGAAGAATGGTCCAAAATTCCAGCGTTCAAAGGCGGATGGTCCCGGTCCAGTGCCGGACGAACATCACCAGTTACGCATGATGGGCCGGGGATACGTCGTAGGCCGGGGGGTTCCAATAGAGTTGATGGTGCAAATGATGACGGACCAACTAGGCCGGGCGGTGGTGGATAATACAGGCCTCAAGGGTGATTTCGATTTCACGCTGAAATGGACCCCGGATGAAAGCACAAAGCCGATGCCGAGCGAGCCGGGGAGCGGCCAGCCTCCCGAAGCTTCAGACTCTGTGGGGCCTTCTTTCTTTACCGCTGTGACCGATCAGCTTGGACTAAAACTAAAGATACAGAGCAGCCCAATAGGTGTTATGGTCATCGATCACGTCGAGCAACCTACACCAAATTGAGATCGCAGACCTCGTCGCGATCCGCGGCGTCTGGCGGCAGGTCAGCGAGGCAATGGCGTGAGAAACCGGCGGAACTTGCGTAGGTGGAATCGAACAGTGGAGAGGCCTTTCCGGGCGCGGCGGCTCTCCTCGAAGGAAACCGCCGCGGCGTTCCGCACATACCAGATGGAGGGCGGCTGGCAAGAGGTTGGAAGTGTTTGTGACGATTTTGGCAGAAAGCATGTGACCAGGATTTTGTCCTAGAGGGAGCGCAGGTGGTGGTAGACCAAGGAGACGGGCAGGCCCATGACGTTGAAGTAGCAGCCTTCGATGCGCTGGACGAATTTGGAGGCGAGGCCCTGGATGGCGTAGGCGCCGGCCTTGTCCATAGGTTCGCCGGAGGCGGCGTAGCCGGCGATTTCGTCCGGTGACAGTGGAGCGAACCAGACGCTGGTTTCGGCGCAGTCCTGGATGACGCGGGCGGCTGCGCGGAGGCAGATGGCGGTCAGGACTTCATGGCGGCGGCCGGAAAGTAGCTGCAACATGCGGATGGCGCCGGCGGTGTCGAGCGGCTTGGCGAGGATCTGGCCATCGACGACTACGGTGGTATCGGCGCCGAGGATTATTTCTCCGGGGGCGGCGGGCGCGGCGGCGGCTTTGTCGCGGGCGATGCGGGCCACGTAGTCGCGGGCAGGCTCGCCGGGGAGGAGGGATTCATCCACGTCGGCGGGGCGCGCGATGAAGGGGATGCCGGCCTGCTGGAGGATCTCGCGGCGGCGGGGAGACCGGGACGCTAAGACGAGCATTCAGCGATAATACATCATGCACTCTCGACACTCACGACACTCTGGACACTCTCCGGATGAGCATGGCTGCACGCGCCGGAGATTCTTCTCGACGGTGGTTCCGGGGGCGATGCTGGCGACCGGCGTGTTCGGGGAGGACGCCAAGGACACGGCCGAGCGGTTTCGTAAGATGTCGGCCGAATACGAGCGCAAGGGCCTGGCGCAGCCGTTCAAGGGAATTACGGCGGACGGAACGGTGGAACCGGGGCTGTTCCCGGTGCAGGCGACGGGCGCGTCCACGGCAGCGGTGCGGGCGGCGGCGGAGCGTTTTCTGGCGAGTCTGACGGAGGCGCAGCGCGGGCGGACGATGTTCGCGGTGGACGATCCGGAGTGGCGCAAGTGGATGAACCAGCATTTCTACGTGCGGCAGGGAGTCAGCTTCCAGGAGATGACGGAGGCGCAGCGCAAGGCGGGATTCGGGCTGCTGGAGGCGGCGCTGAGTCCGCGCGGGATGCGGCTGACGCGCGATATCATGCGGCTGAACGAGACGCTGGCCGAGTTGACCGGCGACCACCAGTTTCTGGGCGAGTGGCTGTACTACTTCACGGTGATGGGGAAGCCGTCGGCCACGGATCCGTGGGGGTTCCAACTGGACGGGCACCACGCCATCGTCAATTACTTCGTGCTGGGCGACCAGGTGGTGATGACGCCATATTTCACGGGCTCGGAGCCGGTGATCGCGACGTCGGGCAAGTACAAGGGCGTTACGATTTTGCAGCAGGAGCAGGATCAGGGACTGGCGATGCTGCAGGGGTTGGACGCGGACCGGCGCGCCAAGGCGATTCTGAATCCGGACAAGACGAGGAATTACAACCTGACGGAAGCATTCCAGGACAACGTGGTGCTGGATTACGCTGGCGCACGGGCCGCGGAGTTCACGGCGGCGGAGCGCAACCAGTTGCTGGACCTGGTGGAGCTGTATGTGGGCAACATGGACGCGGGCCACGCGCGCGTGAAGATGGACGAGGTGAAGCGGCACATCGCGGAAACGCGGTTTGCGTGGATCGGGGGCGCGGATGCGGCCAGCGTTTACTATTACCGGGTGCACAGCCCGGTGATCCTGATCGAGTTCGACCACCAGCAGCCGGCGAACCTGCGGCGCTTCGCCAAAGACCCCGATCAGCCGACGCGGCAGCACATTCACTGCGTGGTGCGGACGCCCAATGGGAACGATTACGGGAAGGATTTATTGCGGCAGCATTACCTGGCGCATGCACACGGGTGACGGCAGGCGCGCGCGGCGGGATTCAGATAAGCGTCAGGTATTCGTGAGCGAGGCGGACCACCATGGATCCCTCACCCACGGCGGAGGCCACGCGGTTCATGGCGCCGGCGCGGAGGTCGCCCGCGGCGAACAATCCGGGGACGCTGGTCTCGAGGGGCAACGGTTCGCGGCGCTCCTTCCAGATGCGGGGGAAGGCGTCGACGGTGCTCAGGTCCCTGCCCGTGAGGACGAATCCCTTGGCGTCGCGCAGCACGTCAGGCGGAAGCCACTCGCTTCGCGGGCGGGTGCCGATGAACACAAACAGCGCGTCGGTTTCTTCGACGCGACAGGAACAATCATCCAGGGAGGTGAGGGCGACGCGCTCCACGTGGCCATCGCCTTCGACGCGCGCGATTTCGGTACAAGTCCGCAGCCGGATGTTCGACGTATTGCGGATCTGATCCACAAGGTACCTGGACATGGTGCCGTCCACGCCATCGCGGCGAGCCACGATTTGCACCTCTTTCGCATAGCGCGCCAGATACAGGGCACCCTGGCCGGCGGAATTCCCGCCGCCCACAACGAGCACCCGCCGGCCGCTGAACGCGGGCGCTTCGGTGGTGGCAGCGCCGTAGTACACTCCCGCGCCGGTGTGCTCGGCGACGCCGGGCGCCGAAAGCTCGCGGTAGAACATGCCGGTGGCGGCCAACATGGTTCGGGTGACGAGCTCACGGCCGTCGGCCAGGGTGAGCCGTTTATATCCCGCATCGACCGACACGCCGGTCACCTCGAGGGGCGCCAGAAACTCGGCGCCCAAGCGCTGGGCCTGCGTGAGGGCGCGGCGGGTCAGCTCGCTGCCGCTGACGCCGGCGGGAAATCCAAGATAGTTCTCGATGCGGGAACTGCTCCCGGCCTGCCCACCCGGCGCGTGCCGATCAACCAGCAAGGTACGCAGTCCCTCCGAGGCGCCGTACACCGCGGCTGCCAGGCCGGCGGGTCCGGCGCCAACGATGACGAGGTCGTACAAATCGAATGCGGCGGAGAGTGACCGGCCAAGGACTTCGGCCACCTGGCGGGGCTCCGGATTGCGCAGCGCGCAGGTTCCGTCTTCGAAGAACAGGGTGGGAAGCTCGTCGGCGGCGACCCCGGCCGCATCCAGCAGGGCGCGGGCGTCCGCATCCCTGGCGACATCGAGCCAGCGATACGGGATGAGATTGCCGGCCAGGAAGTCCTTGATGGCATGGGAGCGTGGCGACCACTGGTGTCCGACCAGGCGCAGTCCTTTCGCCTCGGGCAGATACTCGGCCTGCCAGGCGTCCAGGAGATCATCGATCACGGGGAAGAGGTGCTCCTCCGGGGGCGTCCAGGGCTTCGAGAGATAGTAATCGAGATGCGCCGCATTGATGGCCCTTACAGCCGCTTCGATATCCGAGTAAGCCGTGAGCAGGACGCGCCGCGCCAGCGGGTACACTTCGCGCGATCTGGCGAGCACCTCGTCACCCTGGATATCGGGCATGCGCTGATCGCTCAGCACCATGGCAAGCGCATCGCCGCGCTTCTTCAGCTCACGGATGGTGGCCAACGCCTCCTTGCCGGACACCGCCTTCATGACGGTGTAACGCTCCCGGTAGCGGGAGCGCAGGTCGCGGCTGACGGCGGCAAGCACTTGTGGATCGTCATCGACGACAAGGAGGACGGGCTTGTTCATGGCGTGGCCCCGGCATCCTCACTGGCGGCGAGCGGCAGGGCGACGCGAAACTCCGTGCGGCCAGGCTGCGATTCGACGGTGATTTCGCCGTCATTGTGGCGGACCAGGCGGCGGACGATGTCCAGGCCCAGACCGGTACCGTGTCCCACGGGCTTGGTGGTGAAGAACGGGTCGAAGATGCGCTCGCGGATGCCGGCGGGGATGCCGGCGCCGTTGTCGACGATGCGCACGGCGACGCGCTGATGCTCGCGATTCGCCAGCACCTGGACGCGGCCCGAGTCGGGGACGGCGTCGAGGGCGTTGTCGATCAGGTTGGCCCAGATCTGGTTGAGTTCGCCGATGAAGCCAAGGACGGGCGGGAGGCCCGGCTCCACTTCGACGACCACGGCGACGGATTTCGCCCGCGCCTTGGACTTGAGCACAGCGATGGTATTTCCGAGACCTTCGACCAAATCCACCGGCTCGGAAAACATAGCCTGATCCATGTGGGTGAAGCCCTTGATGGCGGTGACCAGGCTGGAGACGCGCACGGCCGCGGCGCGAATTTCGGAAGCGAAGCCGCGGACCAAACATCCCGCGGCGGCCCATTGCAGCACGGTGTTCAGCGCCGGGCCATGGACGGCCGCGGCCAAGCTTTCGAGGGCCTCGAATGTCACGGCCGTTTCCGCGAGGGGTTCCGCCAGGGCGATGTGGAGGCCGTGGCCGGCGAGCCAGTCCGCGATGGCCTCCTCGCGCTCGGCCTCTTCGATGGGCGAACGTACGCCACCCGCGGGTTTGGCCAGGCAGGCTTCGCGCACGGCATGGACGGCGGCGAGCTGGGCGTCAGTCAGCCGGGCGGAGCCGAGTGCGCGGGATGCCTGCTCGGCGTCGTCCAGCCGGCTGTTGAGCAGCGCGGCGCCACGTTCGATAGCAGACGCGGGGTTGTTGAGCTCGTGCGCCAATCCGGCGGACAATTTTCCGAGAGAGACCATTTTTTCATCGTGCAGGTCACTCGAGGTGAAGGCGCGGGCGCGATCGAGCATAACGTGGACCAGGATGGAGGTGACCTCATAACAGGTGTTGATCAAAGCGCGCAGATCGCCGCGGTCAATGGCCAGCATCAGCACGGGCTCCTGCGCAACGGTATCCGCCGGCGGGCTGACCAAGCGGGAGTAAGGAAGCACGCCGGTGACATCGCCCTCGCGCCATTCCATAATTTTGTGCAGGCCGGCGCCGCGATCGACAAACATGGCAATGCGCCCGGACAGGACCACGTACAGGCCTTCCACCCTTTGGCCCTTGGGAGTGAGTATGGCGCCGGCCTGCAGTTGCCGAAGGGACCCGTGCGAGGCCAGCCAGGCCAGTTCCTCGCGAGGCGCCGCGGCGAGGGTCTTGTGCCGGGCGAGGCGATCAACGAGTTCGGTTGTGGTCATGCGCAGGGCATCCTTTACCGGGAACGCAGTTTAGCATCCATCAAGGGTACACCGCACGGCGTGCAGGCCGGGTGAAAGAGGTGTGAGACAATCCGGTCATGCACTTCGCGCATTCCCAAAAAGTCCAGGAGCTGCAGCGGAAGCTGACGGCGTTCATGGATGAGCACATCTACCCGAACGAGCACCTGTACCATCGCCAGGTGGCGCAGGGCGGCTGGCAGCCGGTGCCGATTATCGAGGAGTTGAAGCCCAAGGCGCGGGCGGCGGGGCTGTGGAATCTTTTTCTGCCGGACCACGAGTGGGGCGCGGGGCTCACCAACCTGGAATACGCGCCGCTGTGCGAGATCATGGGCCGGGTGGCGATGGCGGCGGAGATATTCAACTGCTCGGCGCCGGATACGGGCAACATGGAAGTGCTGGCACGCTACGGGACGGCGGAGCAGCAGCGGCAATGGCTGGCGCCGCTGCTCGAAGGGCGCATGCGGTCGTGCTATTGCATGACGGAGCCGGCGGTGGCATCGTCGGACGCCACCAACATCTGCGCCAGCATAAAGCGCAAGGGCGATGAATATGTCCTGAACGGGCGCAAGTGGTGGTCTTCGGGGGCGGGCGATCCGCGCTGCAAGATCGGCATTTTCATGGGCAAGACGGACCCCAGCGCGCCGCGGCACAAGCAGCAGTCCATGATCCTGGTGCCGATGGACGCGCCGGGAATCAGGATCGAGCGCATGCTGCCGGTGTTCGGTTACGACGACGCGCCGCACGGGCATGGCGAGGTGCAGTTCGACGACGTGCAGGTGCCGGCGACGAACATGCTGCTGGGCGAAGGGCGGGGGTTCGAAATCGCGCAGGGGAGGCTGGGGCCGGGCCGCATACACCATTGCATGCGGCTGATCGGGCTGGCGGAGCGGGCGCTGGAGGCCATGTGCAAGCGGGCGCAATCGCGGGTGGCGTTCGGACGGCGGCTGGCGGAATTCGGCACGCTGCGGGCGGACATCGCGGATTCGCGCATGGAGATCGAGCAGGCGCGGCTGCTGACGCTGAAGGCCGCGTACATGATGGACACGGTGGGAAACAAAGTGGCCAAGGCGGAGATCGCCATGATCAAAGTGGTGGCGCCGAACATGGCGCTACGGGTGATCGACCGCGCGATTCAGGCGCACGGCGGGGCGGGGGTGGCGGACGATTTCTTCCTGGCGCATGCCTGGGCGGGGGCGCGCACGCTGCGGCTGGCGGACGGTCCGGACGAAGTGCATCGGGAAGCGGTGGCCAAGTGGGAGCTGCACAAGTACCCGTTGGATCAGGGCGCCGATGAAGCTCGATAATCGAGTGGCGGTAGTGACGGGCGGGGCCAGCGGCATCGGGCGGGCACTGTGCCGGCGGTTCGCGGCGGAAGGCGCGCGCGGGGTGGTGGTGGCGGATCTGGACTTGGCGGGCGCGGAGCGGGTAGCGGGGGAGATCGGCGGGCTGGCGGTAGGGACGGATGTCAGCCGGGAGGCCGATGTCGTGGAACTGGTGGCGCGGGCCACGGCGGCGTTCGGAAGGGTGGACCTGTTCTGTTCGAACGCGGGGATCATCCTGGAGGGCGGCGTGGAGACGCCGGACGCCGACTGGCAGCGCATCTGGAACATCAACTTGATGGCTCACGTGTATGCGGCGCGGGCGGTGCTGCCCGGAATGCTCGAGCGCCGGGAGGGCTACCTGCTACAGACGGCTTCGGCGGCGGGGCTGTTGACGCAGATCGGGTCGGCGCCGTACGCGGTGACCAAGCACGCGGCGGTGTCGCTGGCGGAATGGCTTTCGATGACGTACGGGGATCGGGGCATTCGGGTGTCGTGCCTGTGTCCGCAAGGCGTGCGGACCGCCATGCTCGAAGGAGCGGAAAGCGGGCCGGGACGTTTTCTGGTGGAAGGCGCGCTGGAGCCGGAGCAGGTGGCGGACGCGGTGGTGGCGGGGCTGGCGGAGGAGCGATTTTTGATCCTGCCGCATGCGGAGGTCGCGGAGTATCTGCGGCGGAAGGCGGCGGACTACGACCGATGGCTGCGAGGAATGCGGCGGCTACAAGAGAAGGTATCTTGAGACGGTTGGCGTGGGTGGCGGGGCTGTGGCTGGCGGGTACGGGCGCGCCCGCGCAGACCTTGCGTGACGCGGGCGGGCAGCGGGCCGTGCGGATGGGCGCGGCCGCGGACACGTCCTATCTTGCCAACGATGCCAGCTACGCGGCCACGCTGGCGCAGCAGTACAGCATGATGGAGGCCGAGAACGAGATGAAGTGGGCTGCGATTCAGCCCACGCAGGGGGTTTTCGACTTCACGCCGGGAGATACGCTGGCGAGTTTTGCAGCGAGCAACGGCATGGTGCTGCGCGGCCATAATCTGTGCTGGCACAGCAGCAACCCGAGCTGGCTGACGAACGGCAATTTCACATCGCAGCAGCTTTACACGCTGCTGGAGACGTACATCTCGACGGTGGCCGGACATTTTCAGGGCAAGGTGTTCGCATGGGACGTGGTGAACGAAGCGCTGGCGGACGATGGGAGCGGTTTGCGCGACTCGATCTGGTACGACCAGCCGGGGATCGGGCTGACGGGGCCGGGGTACATCGACCAGGCGTTCCGGTGGGCGCACGCGGCCGATCCGCAGGCGCTGCTGTTTTACAACGATTACAACGTGGAGGACGGGATCAACAATCCGAAGTCGGACCAGATGTTCAGCCTGGTACAGGGGATGCTGCAGCGGGGAGTTCCGATCAACGGCGTGGGGCTGCAACTGCACATCACCACGGACCCCGGTTACGTGACGACGGCGGGGCTGGCGGAGAACATCGCGCGGCTGACGACCCTGGGGTTGCAGGTACATTTCACGGAACTGGACGTGCGGGTGCCCGTAGATGCGAGGGGCAACGCGGCGGCCAGCGACCTGGCGGCGCAGGGGCAGCGGTACCAGGATATCGTGGCGGTGTGCATGGAGTTTCCGGGTTGCACGGCGGTCGAGACGTGGGGATTCACCGACAAGTATTCCTGGATTCCGAGCTTCTTTCCGGGCTACGGGGCGGCGCTGCCCTACGACGTGAACTACCAGGCGAAGCTTGCGCACGCGGGAATACAGCAAGCGCTGACTAGCACGCCGCCCACCCTGGCGGCAAACGGCGTGGTGAATGCGGCCGGCTATCAGGGCGGCAGTGTGGCTCCCGGGGAGATCGTCACGATCTTCGGCGCGAATGCGGGACCGTCGCAGCTGGTGGGGCTGCAAGTGCAGAGCGGGAGCATTACGAATGCGCTCGGCGGCGTGCAGGTATTCTTTGACGGGGTTGCGGCGCCGCTGATCTACGCGCTGGTGAACCAGACGAGCGCGATCGTGCCGTTCGGGGTGGCGGGGCATGCGAGCACCGTGATTCAGTACAGTTACCACGGGGTGATGTCGAGCCCGCAGACGGTGGCGGTGACGGCCACGGTTCCGGCGGTTTTTTCGATGAACGCGTCGGGCTCCGGGCCGGGCGCCATTCTGAACCAGGACTATAGCGTGAATTCGACGGAGCACCCCGCGGCGGTGGGTAGTATCGTGCAGATTTTCGCCACGGGCGGCGGCGTGACCAATCCGGGCGGCGCGGATGGGGCGCTGGCCACGGGGATCCAGCGGCAAGTGGCGACACCCACGGCAACGGTCGGAGGGGCGGCGGCGACGGTGGAGTACGCGGGCACGGCGCCGGGGCTGGTGAATGGCGTGATGCAGGTGAACGTACAGATTCCGCAGGTGGCGGCCGGCGCACAGCCGCTGGTGCTGAGGATGAACGGGGCGAGCAGCCAGCCGGGAATTACGGTAGCGGTTGAGTAGTACGAGAAGATCGAAGTTCTAAACCTACTTACTCCGATGTGAACCTTTTTATACGTTGCGGTTTTGGAATTATGCGCCATAATACGGTAATCGGCGCGTAGCGCTCGCGTTTGGGGATACACTGAATGTCGGGTGTGAAGATTTTCGCGATGTCCTCGGTCCTGTGGGCCGCCCTGCTGCCGGTGGGGGCGGTGCAAGGCCAAGCCGTGTTGACGGGCTCCGGGCCGA
Organism: Bryobacteraceae bacterium; assembly: GCA_035308525.1. Classification (GTDB taxonomy): domain Bacteria; phylum Acidobacteriota; class Terriglobia; order Bryobacterales; family Bryobacteraceae; genus Bog-159. The sequence continues at coordinate 12,180 of DATGGM010000342.1, read as the reverse complement.
CGGGCGTCGTTAACATATTTAATACCGACTCGGCCATTCTGGAATCGCAAGAGCCGCGCAAGGACCTGCCGTGCACAGCCACGCCGGTGAAACCGGTGCTGGGATTCGATCTGAAGTTTCATTCGGGTTACGACGTGAGCGTTCCGTTGAAGGAACTGGCCGGATCGCAGAACCTGCTCACCATGATTTACCGGGTGACTCCGGCCGACCGCAAGGACGAACCGGTTTACATGTCGCAGCACGTCAACGTTCCGGAGATCGAGGAGAACGCGCACGGCGACGCTTTGTTGCAAGGCAGCTTCGACGTGGGCGAAGGCAAGTATCACGTGGACTGGCTGATGCGGGACCGCATGGAGCGGATCTGTTCGGCTTTCTGGGATATCGATGCCAGCGTGCCGTTGAAGGACCGGCCCGTGAGCCTGGACATCGCGCCGAACACGGTTTCGGATGCGGACCGGGAGCCGTTCAAGGACGAACCACCGGTGGCGCGGGAGCCCCGCGGAGAGCCGCTGAACGTGAAAGTGATCGTGAACTTCGCGCCGCAGGATTCGTCGGCCGCGACCCTGCAGCCGCTAGACATGCATGCGCTGATCTGGATCCTGCGGAATATGGCGCGCGAGCCGCGCATCGGGAAGTTTTCGGTGGTCGCCTTCAACCTGCAGGAGCGGCGGGTGGTTTACCGGGCGGAGAACTCCTCGCATATCGACTTCCCTGCCCTGGGGCGGGCGGTGAACTCGCTGAACCTGGGGACGGTGGATGTGAAGCGGCTGAGCCAGAAGCGCGGCGAGACGGAATTCCTGGCCAACCTGCTGACGCAGGAACTGCCGGCGCAGGGACATACGGATGCGGTGATCTTTGCCGGGCCGAAGGCGATGCTGGATAACGCCCTGCCGCAGGAGTCGCTGAAGAAGGTGGCGGACGTGGAATACCCGGTGTTTTATATGAACTACACGGTGGATCCGCAGGCGGTGCCGTGGCGCGACGCCATCGGAAACGCGGTGAAATATCTGCGGGGAACCGAATATACGATCGCCCGGCCGAAGGATTTATGGAATGCATGGGGCGATATCATGTCCCGTATAGTAAAATTGAAGTTGGGTAAGCGCGCGGCAAACGGCGCTGCCAGATGAACCATGCGGGTTAACGCCCTTTCCACCGCAGCTCTGCTAGCCATCGGGACCTGGATCCCGGCCTATTCGCAACAGTTCAGCAAAGACAACCTGGCGCCTTACATCCCCAGTCCGCAGGAAGTGGTGGACCGCATGTTGAGCGCGGCGCGGATCAAGCCTGGAGAGACGGTCTACGACCTGGGCAGCGGGGACGGCCGCATCGTGATCACGGCGGCGCAAAAGTTTCATGCGCACGCAGTGGGGGTGGAGCTGAGGGGCGACCTGTGCAAGTCGACGCAGGCGCGCATCAGGTCGCTGGGCCTGGAGCACCAGGTGAGGCTGATCCACGAGAACATGCTGAAGGTGGACCTGAGCCCCGCCGACGTGGTGACGCTGTACCTGCTGACCAGCTCGAACGAGCGGCTGCGACCAAATCTGGAGAAATACCTGAAACCGGGCGCGCGGGTGGTATCGAACGACTACGAGATCCGCGGCTGGACGCCTTCCGGCATCGTTCCCATCACGGCCGGCGGAGTGATGCACACCATCTACGTGTACGAGATCGGGCAGAAGTAGGCTGCCGCGCTAACGTTTCCCCTCCGTCGTCGTACACTAATCCAAGGGAGTTGTTATGTATCGATGCGTTTGCCTGGTGTTGGCCACCGCTCTGCTGCTGGTGGCCGGGGATGTCAACGAAGATCTGCTGAACGCGGCGCGCAAAGGGGATCTGGACACGGTCAAAGCGCTGATCGACAAGGGGGCACCCGTGGAGGCCAAGACGCCATACGGGCAAACGCCACTGTACCTGGCGGCCATGAGCGGGCACGACGCGGTGGTTCAGTATCTGCTTGAGAAGGGCGCCAAGACGGACATAACCGATACTTTCTACAAGGCGTCGATACTGATTTTCGTGCTGGAGCGGAAACATTACAGCGTGGCGAAGATGCTGATCGCCAAGGGAAGCGGCAAAGTCGACGATGAGCTAAAGGAGGTGGCGGATACGGACCAGACCGACTTGGTGCAGGCGGTGATCCAGAAGGGACAGCCCAGCCAGAAGGTGCTGGATGCCATTTATGAAGGGGCACTCGACCGGAAGAAGACGGCCGTCGCGGAACTGCTGAAGAAGGCGGGCGCGCACGAGCCGCCACCCGCGGTGGCAGTAGACGCCAAGGTGCTGGAATCGTACGCGGGAACCTATAAGACGGAGCAGATTCCGTTGGACATCAAAGTGTTTGTCAAAGAAGGCAAGTTGTATCTTCAGGCCACCGGGCAGGATTCGTTCTCGCCGAAGCCCAAGAGTGCCACGGTATACGAATATCGGGAATTCGGCGTCGTTGTGGAATTCGATTCGGCGTCGAGTTTCACGCTTAAGCAGGGCGGGGGCGCGTTCAAATTCAAGAAGGCGGTAGCGCAATGAGACGCACAGCGATCTGTTTATTCGGGGCAGCCTGCGCGGCTTTGGCGGGTGACTGGCCGCAATTCCGGGGTCCTTCGGGCTCGGGCATCGGGGACGGCGCCAAACCGCCACTGAGATGGGACGCAACCAAAGGCTCGAATATCTTATGGAGCGTGGAGCTTCCGGGGTTGGCGGACTCCTCGCCCATCGCGTGGGGCGATTGGATCTTCGTCACCACGGCGGTTTCAGGCGATCCCAAGCAGACCTTTCGCACGGGAATGTACGGCGATACCGATTCGGTGAACGACAATTCGCCGCATAAATGGCTGGTGCTGGCCATCGACAAGAAGACCGGCAAGATTCTGTGGCAGCAGACCGCGCATGAAGGCGTGCCGAAGACCAAGCGCCATCCGAAATCGTCGCAAGCGTCGGCGTCGCCGGCGACGGACGGCAAGGTGGTGGTGGCGTATTTCGGCTCGGAGGGGATGTACGCATACTCGACGGCCGGGAAGCTGCTTTGGAAGGCAGATCTGGGTCTGCAGAATGCGGGCTGGTTCTTCGATCCCGACTCGGAATGGGGCGCGGCGAGCTCGCCGGTGATTTACAAGAATACGGTGATCGTGCAATGCGACCGGCAGAAGGATTCGTTCATTGCGGCGTACAGCCTGAAGGACGGCCACGAATTGTGGCGCACGGCGCGGGCGGAGATTCCGTCGTGGGGCACGCCTACCATAGTGGCGGCGCAGGACCACGCGGAGATCGCGACCAACGGCACCAAGGCCATTCGCGGTTACGACGCTGATACGGGGAAGGAGTTGTGGACGCTGGGACCCAATTCGGAAGTCACCTGCACCACGCCGGTGTCATCGCAGGGACTGATCTTCGTGACGGCGGGATATCCGCCGGTCCAGCCGATTTATGCGATTAAGGTGGGCTCCAGCGGCGATTTGACGCTGAAGGACGGCAAGGATTCGAGCGAGGCGATTGCCTGGAGCACCAAGCGCGGCGGGGTGTATCTGCCTTCGCCGCTGGCGTATGGCGAACATCTCTACACCGTGTCGAACAACGGCATTCTGAACGTGTACGAAGCCAAGACCGGCAAGAAAGTTTACCAGCAGCGGGTGGGCGAGGGCGGCTCGTTCGTGGCTTCTCCGGTGCTGGCCGGCGGGAAGCTGTATATCAGCAGCGAAGACGGCGATGTATACGTGGTGAAGGCGGGGGCGCAATACGAGCTGCTGGCGAAGAATCCGATCGGCGAGCCGATTCTGGCGACGCCGGCGCTGGCGGGGGACCTGCTGCTGGTGCGGTCGGCGCGGCACCTGTACGCTATAGGGGAGTAGGGGTCAGGGCAGCGTCTCGCGGGCTACTTTCTCGGCCTGTGCGGCGCGGAAGCGGTGCAGCTTTTCGCGTAGCTCCGGCCGGGAATTAGCCAGAATGGCGATGGCCAGCAGGGCCGCGTTGCGGGCTCCCGGCGTACCGATGGCCAGCGTACCTACGGGGATGCCACCCGGCATCTGGACCGTGGAAAGCAACGAGTCCATACCTTTCAGCGCGGGGCTCTCCATGGGGACTCCGAGCACCGGGAGCACGGTATGGGCGGCCAGCACGCCGGCCAGGTGCGCGGCTCCGCCGGCCGCAGCGATCACTACTTCGAAGCCGCGGGACTCGGCATCGCTGGCGTACTGCGAAGCGAGGTGCGGCGTGCGATGCGCGGAAAGCACGCGGCACTCGTGGGGCACGCCGAACTGCGTGAGGGTTTCGTCGCAATGCCGCATGGTTTCCCAATCCGACTTGCTGCCCATGATTACGGCGACCAGTGGCTGCATCTATTCTCCCTGGGCCAGCGTGTAACCGGGGCGGCCATCGTAATTGCGCAGGTTTTCGGTCTTCACGATTTCCATTCCGGTATCGGCGATGCGGCCGAGCAGGCCCACGATCTGTGCCTGGGTGACATTGCCGGGCGCCGCAAAGCGGCAGCGGTAATTGTCGGTGCAGAAGGTCTCCGGATGGCCGCCCGGCCAGATTTTCACGCCGCGATTCGACATCATGGTGAGGGCCATGGGCTGGCCGGCTGCCTGCCGCAGCACATCCGCTAATTTGGCGTTATCGAGCGAAGGCCAGTTCACGTAGACGTCCACACCGACCAGATCGACCTTGGGGTCGGGCCGGACGGCTTCCTGGAAGGCGGCCTGGGCGGGCGGAGCGGCGGCGTAGGTCACAGGCTTGAGGGTGTTGGGTTTTTTGCCCAGGCGCGCCACCACCGCGGAGGCGAATTCCTTAGTGCCGACTTTCTCTTTGCTGGACCCTTCGGTAAAGATGTCGTAGGTATGGACACCATCCTCGATGGTGCGCAGCCAGGCGTTGTGCACGGCGGCGGCAACCTCAGGCTGGTGGATGTGGACGAGCATCAGGACGCCGCCCAACAACAGCCCGGAGGGGTTGGCCAGATTCTGATTGGCGCGGCGCGGCGCGGAGCCGTGGATGGCTTCGAACATGGCGCAATGATCGCCGATGTTGGCGGATCCGGCGATGCCCACGGATCCGGCAATCTGGGCGGCCACGTCGGAGAGAATGTCGCCGTACAGGTTGGGCATCACGATGACGTCGAACGTTTCGGGCGTGTCGGCCATCTTGGCGGCGCCGATGTCCACGATCCAATGCTCGTTTTGAATGTCGGGGTATTGGGCAGCGATTTCGTCAAAGACTTTGTGGAAGAGACCGTCGGTCATCTTCATGATGTTGTCTTTGGTGAAGCAGGTGACCTTTTTGCGGCTGTGACGGCGCGCGTATTCGAAGGCGTAGCGCACGATCTTCTGGCACCCCGGACGGGTGATGAGTTTCAGGCACTGCATGGCGCCGGGGCTGAGCTGATACTCGATGCCGGCGTAGCAATCCTCCTCGTTTTCGCGGACGATCACCAGGTCCATGTTGGGGTGGAGCGTGTCGATGAACGGGTGGTAGGAGACGCAGGGGCGGACGTTGGCGTAAAGGCCGAGGGTCTTGCGGGCGGTGACGTTGAGGCTCTTGAAGCCTCCACCTTGGGGCGTGGTGATGGGGGCTTTCAGGAAGACCTTGGTGCGGCGCAGGGAGTCCCAGGCACTGGGGTCGATGCCGGCGGTGTTGCCGCGGAGGTAGACCTTTTCGCCGATTTCGATGGTCTGGATCTCGATGGCGGCGCCGGCGGCTTCCAGGATTTTTAGAGTGGCCGCCATGATTTCGGGGCCGATACCGTCGCCATGCGCGACAGTGATAGGGGTTTTGCTGGACATAGGGAAACCTAAAGATATATGGATTGCGGGGGGTGACGCAAGTTCCAGATTGACATTTTGGCCGCAGATAAACGCAGATGAACACGGATAGAACGACGTTATAATTGCTCTGGATGCTGTTCGATCGCCTTCAGTTTGTTGCGGCGCTGGGCTTCGTCCCGCTGTGTTTCGCGCAGACGGACGATTTTGTATCCCGGATCCAGCCGGTTTTGAAGGCTAACTGCGTCGTTTGCCATCAGGGCGCGAAAGGCAGCGGGGGGCTGGCGCTGGATTCGGTTGCGGGGCTGGCGGCGGTCGTGAAGCCGGGGGATGCGGCGGGCAGCGTTCTTTTGCAGAGGATTTCGTCGGACGATAAAGCTGTTCGCATGCCTCTGGGCGGGAACCCTCTGCCGCCGGAAACTGTGGCGGCGATCCGGGCTTGGATCGAGCGCGGCGCGCCGGGTCTGTCTCAGGCCGGCGAGAGCAAGGCTGTGCATTGGGCTTATGTTGCGCCCAAGCGGCCGGAGGTTCCGGCGGTGCGCAACCAGGCCTGGGTGCGGAATCCGATCGATGCGTTTATTCTGGCGCGCCTCGAGAAGGAGGGCCTGTCGCCATCGCGGGAGGCCACGCGCGAGACGCTTATCCGGCGCGTGAGTCTGGATTTGATCGGGATTCCGCCCACGCCGGCGGAGATCGACGCGTTCCTGAACGATACGCGCGCGGATGCTTACGAACGGCTGGTCGAGCGGCTGCTGGCGAGCCCGCACTACGGCGAGCGCTGGGCGCGCCCGTGGCTGGACCTGGCGCGGTATGCGGATACCAATGGATGGGAAAAGGACCGGCGGCGGTCGATTTGGAAATATCGCGATTGGGTGATCGATGCGCTGAATCGCGATCTGCCTTTCGATCAGTTTACGGTGGAACAACTGGCGGCGGATCTGCTGCCCAAACCGACGCCTACGCAGATCATCGCCACGGGCTTCAACCGGAACACGCTGTTCAACGAAGAGGGCGGCGTGGACAAGGACGAGGAGATGTGGGTGAACCTGGTGGATCGGGTGAACACCACGGCCACGACCTGGCTGGGATCGACGCTGGGGTGCGCACAGTGCCACAATCACAAGTTCGATCCGTTCACGCAGAAAGAGTATTACCAGTTCCTGGCCTTCTTCAACAACACGGCGATCATCGACAAACACTACGGCGATACCAGCCACAAGTACATCGAGCCACAGCTCAGCCTGCCTTCCGGGGAGCAGGAAGCGCGGCGCAAGAAGCTGCAGAAGAGGATCGACAGCCTGGAAGCCAAGCTGAAGACGCAGACGGGCAAGCTGGACCGGGAACAGCGGCGATGGGAGGAGCAGATGCGCTCTCTCGAAGGGGCGTGGAAGCCGCTGGAAGTGACCGCGGCGCGGTCCGAGGCGGGCACCAAGCTGGTGCGGCGGGAGGATGGCTCATGGCTGGCATCGGGCGAGAATCCCGATAGCGATACGTACGTGATCGAGCTGCGGGTACCCAGGCCGGAGAGTGTGACGGGGATCCGGATCGAGACGTTCCCGGATGCGAGTTTGCCGAAGGGCGGACCGGGACGCGACGCTTATGGGGACTTCACGTTAACGGCCATGCGGCTGGAGACGGTGTCGTCTTCGGGCGCGGCGCAGCCCATCACGATCGCGCGCATGAAATCGGACGGCGGGCATGTGAAGACGGATAAAGACAAGCCGATCGCGCCGCTGTGGGAAGTAGATGCATCGCGGGATGAGAAACGCGTGGGGCGGCAGCTCGTTTGCGTTTTCAAGGAGCCTTTGGCGGTCGATGCAGGCGTGCTGCGACTGACGCTGGTGCAGGCTTCGGAGTTCTCCGGCCAGGGCATCGGCCGCTTCCGCGTTTCGGCCACGGATGCGCCGGCGCCGCTGAAGACGGTGCAAGTCCCGGCGGAGCAGCGTGCGGTGCTGCACATGGATCCGGGACAACGCAGCAAGAAGCAGGCGACGGCGCTTTCGGATGCATTCCGCAAAGTGGCTCCGTCGCTGGAAGCCAGCCGCGGGGAGCTGAAGGCGCGGCAGGACGAACTGGAGGCTCTGGGGATCCCGACGACGCTGGTGATGGGCGATAAGCGGGGGACGGAAACGCCGACGGCGGTGATGCGGATGCGCGGCAGCTTTCTGAGTCCGGGAGAAACGGTTTCGGCGGGCACGCCGGCCGCCCTGAATCCATGGCCGGCGGGAATGCCTAAGAATCGCCTGGGACTGGCGCGGTGGCTGGTGAGCCCGGGGAATCCGCTGGTGAGCCGCGTGGCGATGAATCGCATGTGGGAGCAATACTTCGGGCACGGCATTGTGGAAACCAGCGAAGACTTCGGGACACAGGGCGAGCGGCCCGTGAATCCGGAACTGCTGGACTGGCTGGCGGTGGAGTTCATGAGTCGCGGCTGGAGCCAGAAAGCTATGCACCGGCTGATCGCCATGTCCGCGACGTACCGGCAGGACTCGCGGGTGACGCCCGAACTGGAGCAGCGCGATCCCTATAACCGGCTGCTGGCGCGCGGGCCGCGATTCCGGGTGGAAGCCGAGATGGTGCGCGATATCGTGCTCAGCGCCAGCGGCCTGCTGAGCGAGAAGATGGGCGGCCCCAGCGTATTTCCGTACCAGCCGGAAGGCGTCTGGGACATGCCGTACAACGACGAAACGTGGAAGATGAGCACGGGAGAAGACCGCTATCGCCGCGGCCTGTACACGTTCGTGCGGCGCACGTCACCTTATCCCAGCATGAGTGTGTTTGACGCGCCCAGCCGCGAGACCTGTACGGTACGGCGGGTGCGCACGAACACGCCGTTGCAGTCGCTGACCACGCTGAACGATCCGGTGTTCTTCGAGGCGGCTGAAGCGCTGGCGAAGCGCGTGGCGGGGGAAGCGGGGCCCGCTCCGGCCGAGCGCGCGGCGATGGCTTTCCGGCTATGCACCGGGCGGCGGGCGAAGCCGAGCGAGATCGATGCCATCGTGCGGAATTACGAGAGCCAGCGCGACGGGTTCCGGCAGCATCCGGAGCTGGCGGCCAAGGTATCATCCGGCGAGACCAAGGACGCCGAGATGGCTGCATGGGTGATGATCTCGAATGCGCTGCTGAACCTGGACGAGACGCTGACGAAGGAGTAACGAAGCCCGTGGAAAACACCGATTCCAAGCAACTGCTGGACATGACGCGGAGGCATTTCTTCGGCCGCGCGGGCTTCGGCATCGGCACGCTGGCGCTGAGCGCGCTGCTGGACGAGCGCCTGTCCGGCGCGCAGACCAATCCGCTGGCCGCCAAGAAGCCGCCGTTTCCGGCCAAGGCCAAGAGCGTGATCTATCTGTTCATGGCGGGCGCGCCCTCGCAACTGGACCTGTTCGACTACAAGCCGAAGCTGAATCAATTCGACGGCCAGCCGGTGCCGCCCGAGCTGGTGAAGGGAGAGCGTTTCGCGTTCATTCAGGGCACGCCGCTGCTGCTGGGCTCGCCGCACCGCTTCGGGCGGATGGGCCAATCGGGCGCGGAGGTCAGCCATCTGCTGCCGCACTTCGCGGAGATTGTGGACGATGTATCCATCATCAAGTCGATGTGGACGACGCAATTCAATCACGCGCCGGCGCAGATCTACATGTCTACAGGACATCAGATCGTGGGGCGGCCGAGCTTCGGCGCGTGGACTACATACGGGCTAGGCAGCGAGAACCAGGACCTGCCGGGGTTCGTGGTGCTGCTTTCCGGGACCAGCCAACCGGACGGCGGCAAGAGCTGCTGGGGCAGCGGCTTTCTGCCGACGTCGTACCAGGGCGTGGAGTTCCGGCGCAGCGGCGAGCCGGTGCTGTTCCTGTCGAATCCGGAGGGCGTGGATGCGGCGGCGCGGCGGCGGTCGCTGGACCTGATCCGCGATTTGAACGAAGCGCGCGAGGCGGACACGGGCGATCCGGAAATCGAGACGCGCATCAACTCCTGCGAGCTGGCGTACCGCATGCAGACCAGCGTGCCGGACCTGATGGAAATGTCGCAGGAGCCGGCGCACATTCACGAGATGTACGGGACGGAGCCGGGCAAGAATACGTTCGCCAACAATTGCGTGATGGCGCGCCGGCTGGTGGAGCGCGGCGTGCGGTTCGTGCAGCTGTTCCATCGCGGATGGGATACGCACGGGTCGAGCGGGAGCGACGACATCGTGAACCGGCTGTCGGAAATGTGCCGGGCGACGGACCGGGCGGCGGCGGCGCTGGTGAAGGATCTGAAACAGCGCGGGCTGCTGGATTCCACGATGGTGGTGTGGGGCGGCGAATTCGGGCGCACGCCGATGAACGAAGCGCGCGACGGCTCGAAGTTTCTGGGGCGCGATCATCATCCGCGGGCATTTACGATGTGGGCGGCCGGGGGCGGCATCAAGCCGGGCGTAACGGTGGGCCAGACGGACGATATCGGCTACAACATCGTAGAAGAAGCCGTGTCGGTGCACGATCTGCACGCGACGCTGCTGAACCGGCTGGGGTTCGATCATACGCGACTGACTTATCGCTTCCAAGGGCGCGATTTCAGGCTGACGGATGTGGAAGGCGAGCCGGTGAAGAAGCTGTTGATGTGAAGTAAGGGGGGCGCGGGCAAGAAGCGGCATAGCATAGGAAACCAGGCCGGCAACGCAGTTTTGGGGCGGTTGGATTTCATGCGCATTCCGCTAACCCGGCCGATCCTCTGGCTGCGGTGGCCGGCGCCGCTCCTAGCTACGCGGGCTCCGGGGGTGCTCGGGATTCGCAGGACGGCTTCGCTGACCTGAATCCCAGCTTTCGTTCAGGATCCACTTCACGCGGGCCTCGAACTCAATGCAAAGACTTGGTCCGGAGCGAAACTCTTTGGGACAAGGGCCAACGCGAGAAAACCAGTATTTGAAATGCGCAGAATCGCCCGCATCCAAGAGTCCCTCGCCGGCCGCGACCATCTCTCCGACAAAAAAGAACCAACCGCCATAGTGGTACAGCCCATTCTGCAAGGGTCCGTCCGCGACTGCCTCGGCTTCTTTATTCGGATCGATGCCGAGTTGATCGAGCAGCTCCCGGAACGAAGCCGGATAGACTACGTCTCGTTGCGCTGACAGATTCCGGCAACCGACGCAGCCGCAACCTTCCGCCCAGCCCCTGAGACTGGCATATATCGCCGCGGTTCGGTCGCGGTCGCAGCGGACGGTCTGGCCGCCTACCCGTATTTCGATCATCGGCACTTCTCTATTGTGGTACGACACACGCGCCGCGGATGTCCCGGCAGTGCGTCCAACTGGAGCGCTTTTCCACTAGTCGACCCGCAGAGCCTCGATGGGGTTCACGGCCGACGCCCGGTGCGCGGGTATATAACTGGCGGCCGCGGCGGCCGCGAGCAAGGCGGCGGACACGGCGCAATATGTTGCCGGATCGACCGGGCTGACTTCAAACAGAAGCGAAGACAGGACGCGCATCAGCGCGGCGGCCGCGATGAGACCCAGCGCCACCCCGAGTGCGGCGACCGCCACTCCCTGGCGCACCACCATCGCCTTTAGCCCCGCACCCTGAGCTCCGAGCGCGATGCGAATGCCGATCTCTCGGGTCCGCTGTGACACCGAGTAGGATATGACGCCGTAGATGCCGATCACGCCGAGCAGCAGCGCCATTCCGCCGGCTATGGCCAACATCACAAGGGTAAAGGACCGGCGCGCCATGGATCCCCCATAAACCTCCTCCATGGTGCGGATGCCAGCCAGCGGGACATCCGGATTGACGGACCATACGGCCTGCCTGATTTCGCTGAAGAAGCTCTGCGAGCCGGCGCGGCTGCTGCGGATAACGAAAACCGCGGTGCGCTGGATGAAAGCCTCCTCACCATCAAAGTTCTTCATCATGACAGGCCAGTAGACGGTGGTGGGCGCCTGGCGGTCGGCGCCGTAGCTGTGGACATCGGCCACCACGCCGACGATCTCGCGCCAGGGATCCGCCATGCTCTCGCGCACGCGTTTGCCGATGGCTGCCGCGGGGCCACGCCAAAGCTCGCGCGCCATATTCTCGGAGACGACGACGACCGGACGTTGGTCATAGATGTCGGTCCATGTGATATCCCGTCCGGCAATCAGCCGCGTTCCCATGGTTTGGAAAAAGCCCGGCGCGAGGAACTGGAAATGGCGCAGCGGCGGCAGCTTCCCCTCGGTGTAGGTCCGGTCTTCGGCGTAGATCACATCGGTGTTTTGCTGTCCGTCGGTGGGGATGGAGTCCGCGAGCGCGGCCGCGGAAACGCCGGGGATGGCGGAAACCTTTCGCAGAATCTCCTGCTGCATGCGCACCACGCGCTCCGGCTCTTTTGCCTGACTGTCCAGAATGGAAACAGCCAGGGTCTGCAATTCACGCGCACCCGTGAAACCGGGCTGGACATTCCGCAATGCTTGAAA
>DATGGM010000341.1:0-3687 GCA_035308525.1 Bryobacteraceae bacterium | reverse complement strand
TCTTCTACTGGGCGAACGAGCTGCGCGGCGAGGGTTTTTCGGAGGCGGAGGTCGCGGAGGCTAGCGCTTTGCGGCGGCAGGTGTGGGCTTACCTGGCCAGTGGAGCAGGGTACGAACAGGCGAAATCCGCGATCGATCGCGCCAAGCCCAAGCGCTGGTTCGACACCCTGCGCGCGCAACACGACGACCTGATAGGCAGCTTTGCGGACGCCAAGAAGGCGCGGGCAGGCGACTGGTTTAAGACTGAAATGAACTACGATCCAGTGGCTACGTTGCGGAAGCTGACGGCGCCTGCGTTGTTCCTGTTTGGCGGCGACGACCAGCTTGTGCCGGTTCCGCGGAGCGTGGAGATTATCCGGCAAACGCTCACCCGGAGCGGTCACCGGGACTTCACCATCAAGATCTTTCCGGGAGCCGATCATCAATTGTACGCCGGCGGCGTCCTGGCGCCGGGCTACGAGGAGACCATGAAGGAGTGGGTGCGGCGGCGTGTGAATTAGGCCGTTGCGGGGCCTGGCTTTTATACTGGAAGGATGGGATTTCGACTGGCGGTCAGCTACACTCCCAAGGGCGATCAGGTGGCCGCCATTGAGGAGCTCGTGCGCGGCGTGCGGGATGGCGAGGCGCACCAGGTGCTGCTGGGCGTCACGGGGTCGGGAAAGACGTTCACCATGGCGAAGTTGATCGAGGCCATGGGCCGGCCGGCGCTGATCCTGGCGCACAACAAAACACTGGCCGCGCAGCTCTATCACGAGTTCAAGACGTTCTTCCCGGATAACGCTGTCGAATACTTCGTCAGCTACTACGACTACTACCAGCCGGAAGCTTACATCCCCGCGAGCGATGTTTACATCGAGAAGGAAGCCACCATCAACGACGAGCTGGATAAGCTGCGCCTCTCGGCCACGCGCTCGCTGTTTGAACGGCGCGACTGCGTGATCGTGGCCAGCGTGAGCTGCATTTACGGCCTGGGATCGCCGGAAGCTTATTACGGCATGCTGCTGATGCTCGAGAAGGGGCAGAAGATCTCGCGCAATCAGATTGTGTCGCGGCTGGTGGATATTCTGTACGACCGGAACGATGCGGACTTCCGGCGCGGCACGTTCCGGGTGCGCGGCGACGTCATCGAGGTCTATCCCACTTACGACGATCATGCTTATCGCATCGAGCTGTGGGGCGATGAAATCGAAAGCCTGTCGCAGATCGATCCACTGCTGGGGCAGGTGCGGCAGACGTTTCTGCGGCTGCCCATTTATCCAAAGACGCACTACGTGATGTCGGAGGAGACCAGGAACTCGGCCATGGCCAGCATCGTCACGGAACTGGACTGGTGGCATAAGGAGTTGGAGAAGCAAGGCAAGCTGATCGAAGCGCAGCGGTTGTGGCAGCGCACTATGTTCGACCTGGAGATGATGAAGGAGATCGGCTACTGCCACGGCATCGAGAATTACTCGCGGCATTTTTCGGGGCGGCTGCCGGGCGAAGCGCCGCCCACGCTGCTGGACTATCTGCCGCACGACTCGCTGATCCTCATCGATGAGAGCCACCAGACGATTCCGCAACTGCACGGCATGTATCACGGCGACCGGTCGCGCAAAGAGGTGCTGGTGGGGCACGGCTTCCGCCTGCCGAGCGCGCTGGACAACCGGCCGTTGACGTTCGAGGAGTTCGAGCACCGCGTGAACCAGTTGGTGTATGTTTCAGCGACGCCCGGTCCGTACGAATTGACGAAGACAGCGGGCGCGGTGGTGGAGCAGATCATCCGGCCGACGGGCCTGCTGGACCCGGAAGTGGAGGTCCGCCCGGTGAAGGGACAGGTGGACGACCTGCTAGGCCAGATCCGCAAGCGGGTGGAGAACAATCAGCGCGTGCTGGTGACCACGCTGACCAAGCGCATGGCCGAGGATCTGGCGGAATATTATTCCGAAGTAGGCGTGCGCTGCCGGTACCTGCATTCGGAAGTGAGCACGCTCGACCGCATCAAGATACTGCGCGACCTGCGGCGCGGCGAGTTCGATGCGTTGATCGGCATCAACCTGCTGCGCGAGGGCCTGGATCTGCCGGAAGTGTCGCTGGTGGCCATCCTGGACGCGGATAAGGAAGGCTTCCTGCGGTCGGCCGGCGCGCTGATTCAGACCATGGGGCGGGCGGCGCGGCACGTGGAAGGGCGCGCGATCCTCTATGCGGACGTGATGACGGACAGCATGAAGCAGGCGATCGACGAGACCACGCGGCGGCGCCGCACGCAGCAGGATTACAACGAGCGGCACGGGATCACACCGCAATCGATTATCAAGCCGATCGATATGAGCCTGGTGGCGATCGCGGAAGGGGATTATGTGACGGTGCCGCTCGAGTCCGACGATGAGATCGAGAAGTTGACGGCGGAGCAGCGCGACCGGCTGCTGGGTGAGTTGGAAGAGCGCATGCGGGAGGCGGCCAGAAAGTTCGAGTTCGAGAAGGCGGCGCAGATCCGGGACCGACTGAAAGCACTGAAGGCGCAGGCCGTGGAAGTGGGAGCTGGATAAAGATGCTTGCGGAATCGCTGGCGCCGATCGCGCTGCCAGACGCGGAGGGCCGGGAGACGCGGCTGGGCTCGCTTTGGGAGCGGCAGCCGGCGGTGGTGGTGTTTCTGCGGCACTACGGTTGAATCTTCTGCCGCGAGCATGCCGCGCAGTTGCGCGCACACGAGCAGGAGTTCCGGGAACGGGGCGCAAACCTGGCGGCCATCGGGCTGGGCGACCGGAACTATGCGCGGCTCTTCCGGGAGGAGACCGGCATGGGGTTTCCGCTCCTGATCGACGAGCAGCGTCAGGCTTACAAGGCGGCCGGCCTGCGTCAGGCGAATCTGCTGCACCTTGTCCGGAGCGAGAACAAGACCGCGCGCGACCGGGCGAAGGCGGCGGGCCACCGGCAGCACAAGCTGGGACAGAATCCGTTCCAACTGGGCGGCAGCTTCGTCTTCGGGCCCGGCGATGTAGATCTCTATATCCATCTCAGCCGCACGTTCGGCGATAACGCCCCGATGGAAGACCTGCTGGCGGCAATCCAAAACGAGTAAGCTGGTATTCTTAAGCGACTTTATGGACGCCCCCGTGCAATCCGAGGCTGCCACCGTTGTCATTCCAACCACCGGATCGCAGGGCCCGCCGCCGGTAAGTACGTCCACGCCGGACGAGGGCCGCTTCGTTCCGGGAACGCTGGTGGCCGGCAGGTATCGCATCATCTCGCTGCTGGGACGCGGCGGCATGGGCGAGGTGTATCGGGCCACCGACCTGACGTTGGCGCAGCCGGTGGCTCTGAAATTCCTCCCAGAATCGGGGGCGGATCACCAGCGCACGCTGGAGCGCTTCCACAACGAAGTGCGCATCGCCCGCCAGGTATCGCATCCCAATGTCTGCCGCGTGTACGACGTAGGCGAGGCGGACGGCATGGCGTACATCTCCATGGAGTACGTGGATGGAGAGGATCTGGCGTCGCTGTTGCAGCGCATCGGGCGGCTGCCCGCGGACAAAGGGCTGGAGATCGCGCGCAAGATCTGCGCGGGCGTGGCGGCGGCGCACGACAAAGGGGTGATCCACCGCGATCTGAAGCCGGCCAACATCATGCTGGACAAGCGCGGCAACGTGGTGGTGATGGATTTCGGCCTGGCGCGGCTGCTCGAGTCTCCGGGCATGACGCAGACTG
>DATGGM010000340.1:0-7593 GCA_035308525.1 Bryobacteraceae bacterium | reverse complement strand
GCCTTCCTGCACGCGCGCGCCGCCCGAGTCGTTGATGAAGACGAACGGCGACCCGGTCTTGAGCGAGGAGCGCATCATCTCGGCGACCTTATCGCTATGCACTTCACCCGCCGCGCCGCCGCCGACTGTAAAGTCCTGGCTGGCGAGGTGAACGAGACGGCCGTCCACGGTGGCGGCGCCGGTGACCACGCCATCGGCCGGAAGCTCTTTGTCAGCCATTCCAAACAGCATCGCGTGATGTCTCGCGAACAGCCCGATCTCCTGGAAGCTGCCGCCATCGATCAGCCGCTCGATGCGCTCGCGGGCCGTCAGCTTGCCCGACTCGTGCTGTTTCTCGATGCGCGGCTTTCCGCCGCCTTCCATCAGGCTTGCCCGTTTTTGATCTAACTCGCGAATTCTGGTTTCGATGCTCATGTTGACCTGGTAGTTATTGCGCCGGCGCGACCGTGACGTTGTGCGATTTGCCGTTCAGCGTCACCACATAGGAAACCGGCTCGGTCAGTTGCGCCTGGGCCGGCACGGCAATTGGCTTCGTTTCGTTTTTTAAGGGCGCCTGGGCCGGCTCTTTGCCGAGGTTCCTGGGTCCCTGACTGCGCGCCGGAAAGAATTTAGGCGCTACTTGAGGAAACATGGCGTAAGTCAATACATCTTCATCATTTCCATTGCATCCGCCAAGCGCCAGGGCGTCCGCGCGCAAGTGGTCCCACTCGGGACGCAGCAGATCGGCCGGGCGGCCGGAAATAGGCTCCTTTTTGGAATGCTGGATGGCCTTCTTGACCACCTCATGGTTCTTCTCGCCGAGAGTACTCCCGTAGTAGCCCAACATCAAATCCGCGAATTCACCGGTCAGTGTTTGGTAGCGTCCCATCAATACGTTGAAGACTGCCTGGGTACCGACGATCTGGCTGGAAGGCGTCACCAGCGGCGGATAGCCCGCATCGCGCCGGACGGCAGGCACTTCCTCCAGCACTTCGCGCAGCCGGTCGCCGGCGCCCTGCTGCTTAAGCTGGCTCTCCATGTTGGAAATCATGCCGCCGGGAATCTGGCTGCGGAAGATATCCGTATCCACGCCGTTAAATCCGGTCAGAAACTCGCTGTAGCGCGGCCGGACCTTGTTGAAGTAATCGCGCACCTTGCGCACGCGCTCCATGTCGATAACGGTGCGATAGCCGGTGCCTTCCAGCATTTCGATGAGCGCCTCGGTCGGATTGTGGCCGGGGCCCAGGCTCAAGCTGCTGATGCTGGTATCCACAATGTCGCAACCGGCTTCGATGGCTTTCATCAAGCTGACCAGGGTGACGCCGGTAGTGGCGTGGGTGTGCACGTGCACCAGGGTTTCGTCCCCGCAAGCGGATTTGATGCCTTCCACCAGCTCATATGCCGGTGCAGGCTTCAGCAGTCCGGCCATATCTTTGATACAGATGGAATCGCAGCCCAGGTCAACAAGCTGCTCGGCCATGGTAACGAAGGCTGGAATCGTGTGTTCCGGGCTGATGGTGTAACAGATGGTGCCTTGGGCATGCTTACCCGTGGCGCGCACGGCTTTGAGCGACGTGCGCAGATTGCGAATATCGTTGAGCGCGTCGAATACGCGGAACACGTCCATACCGTTTTCGGCGGCCTTCTCCACGAACCGCCGCACGACGCCATCTTCGTAATGCCGGTAGCCCAGCAGGTTCTGGCCGCGCAACAGCATCTGCAGACGGGAGTTGGGCATGAGCTTGCGGAAGGTGCGCAGGCGTTCCCAGGGATCTTCGTTCAGGAAACGGATGCAGGCATCAAAAGTCGCCCCGCCCCAACACTCGATCGACCAAAACCCCGCTTTATCAAGGTCTTCGCAAGCCGGCACGAGATCTTCCAGGGACATACGCGTGGCCATCAGGCTTTGATGGGCATCGCGAAGGATAAGCTCAGTGATATGAATGGTTCGTTCGGACATGGATTTTTCTCCCACTGAATTCGCGGCCGGACTATAAGACTATTCTATCCGATTTCGCGGCAATGGGTGGCGCCTAAATGGGAGCGTCGTAAGCCGCGGCCGCAATCTCGCCCAGCACGTTGCCCACGCGGTGCATGACGGTCTGCGGATCGCCGGCCACCATTCCCATGTAAGCCGCGAACGCCAGGCGCCGCCCGTCGGTGCGGTCGATGTATCCGGCGATGCCTTTTCCGGTAATCATCAGGGAGTGATTCAGCAGATCGGCATGCCCGAGGGTGCCGGTCTTGGCGTAGACGTGGCCGGCGGCCGGCGAATCCGTTTGAATGTCCACCAGGGTTCCGTCTTTCCCCAGCACCGGCAGCGCCTTCAGAAAAGCAGGGAAGAGGGCGTCCTGGTGAGCCATGTAGATCAGGTAATGCACCATGAAGTCCGGTGTATAGAAGGCATCGCCGCCGGCGCCGTCGCTCTGGCTGGCGCCCGAGACATCCAGACCCGCCTTGCGCAGGAAATCGTTTTCCAGGTCGAACCCCGATTGTAGGGCGTCATCCTTCTTCTTACCGATCACGGCGCCCAGGATGTACGGGGTCATGCTGGCGTGCAGATTCTGGCTCACCTTCAGGGTGACCTTGACCTCTTCGGTAAAGGCGGCCGAGACATGTTCGGCCACCATGTTCTCCGGCTTGTAAGTCGATTGCCCCTGGGCAGGCTTGAAGTTCAGATCGGCGGCGGCGGAGACACCCGCATCCCGCAGGGCTTCGACGAAGGTCATTTCGGCGAAGCGGGCGGGCTCCGGGACACGATAGGTGCGCATGAAAGACGAAGCGGCGGGAACGGCGCCCTGAATGGTGACGGCGTAGGCGCCATCCGCTTGACGCTGGTCGGTAAACGAAATCGCGGCCGCGCTGCCCGCGGGGCCAGTCTTGAGCTGATTCGCGATGTGGATATAGGCGGTCGCGGGAGACAATATCAGCCTGGGCGGGGACCCCGGGTCGCCGGAGGTGACGGTCACGTCCACTAAGTTGTCATTCACGGCCGCCGGCGAAATGACAATGTCGGTGCCGAGCTCACGCTCGCCTTCGGGAAATAAACCGGCGTCCACGATGACATGTCCCGCCACCTTCTTGATTCCGGCCTTGGCAACCTGCACCGCCAGACCGCGGATTACGGCTAGCGGATCGCCCGCCACCAGCTTGGCGCCGCCAGGCAACGAATCGTATGCGTGATCCTGGTTCTGGAAGGCCAGGGTTCCATCGGGCTGGATGCGGTTCGACAGGTTGGGATCGCCGGAGGCGACCAGCACCAGGTCGCCATGGAGGGTGCCGGCAGGGTCCACCGCGCCGGTGCGGAAGACGCGCGTATGAAAGCGGTAATCCGGCCCGAGCAGCGAGAGCGCGGTGCCCTCGGTGAGCAGCTTGGTGGTGGATGCGGCGACGAAGAACTGCTGCTCGTTGAAGCCGTAAACGGGCTGGTCCGCATCCAGGGCGCGGAACTCCATGCCGAACCTGGCGTGCTGGAATTCGGGACGGCGCATGATGGCGGCGATACGGTCCTTCAAGGGCGCGGCGGGTTGCGCCGCGGCGATCGGCGCGAAGCACGCCGCGAGCGCGAGCGAGTGGAAGATTCCTTTCATACAGGGTTTCCATTCTATACAATCAGAGCATGTACAAGTTGCGGGTGGGACTTACCATGTTGCTCCCGATGGCCGGCATGCATATCGCGGACGCGCAACCGGCGGCCAGCCTGGCGCTGGTGAACGGTAAGATCTGGACGGTGAACGAGGCCCAGCCGCGCGCCGAGGCGGTGGCCTGCGTGGGCAGCCGGATCGTGGCGGTGGGCTCCAACGCAGACATTCGCAAGTGGACCGGCCCTGGCACAGCGGTCATCGATTTGGGCGGCAAGCTGGTGGTGCCCGGCTTCAACGACGCGCACGTGCATTTCGTGGATGGCGGCCAGAACCTGGCGAGCGTACAATTGCGGGACACAAAGTCCGAGGCCGAGTTCCGCGACCGTATCGCGCAGTTCGCCGGCGGGCTGCCGGCGGGCCGTTGGATCACCGGCGGCGACTGGGATCATGAGAACTGGACGCCCGCGCGCCTGCCTACCCGGCAATTGATCGATGACGCCAGCGCCGGCCATCCGGTGTTCGTCAACCGGCTGGATGGTCACATGGCGCTGGCCAATTCGCGGGTATTGAAGCTGGCGGGTATCACGCGCGACACACCGGACCCGCCCGGCGGCACGATCGTACGGGACGCGGCAGGCGAACCGACGGGCGTGCTGAAGGATGCCGCCATGGGCCGCGTAGAGCGCATCGCGCCGCCGCATTCCGAAGATCAGATCGCCGAGGCCGTGCGCGCGGCCATGCGCTACGCGGCGGAGCACGGCGTGACCAGCGTGCAGGATATGTCGGCCGCGCCCGAGATTCTGCGCGTTTATCAGACGCTGCTGGCGCGCGGCGAACTGACCGTGCGCATCTCCGGACACCAACCGCTGGCCACTTGGAACCGGCTGGCGGCGGTCGGCTTGCATGCCGCTTTTGGCGGAGAAAAGCTGCACATCGGCGGACTGAAGGGTTTCGCCGATGGCTCGCTGGGTTCCACGACCGCGCTGTTCTTCGAGCCGTACCTGGATGCGCCGAATACCGCCGGCCTGGCGGGCGCTGAGATGATTCCCGAAAGCAAAATGCTCGACCACGTTCTAGGCGCGGACCGCGCCGGACTGCAGGTGGCCATCCATGCCATCGGCGACAAAGCCAACCATATCATTCTCGGAATGTATGAAGAAGCCGAACAGAAGAACGGTCCGCGCGACCGGCGCTTCCGCATCGAGCACGCGCAGCACCTGCGCATGGACGATATTGCGCGCTTCGGCAAGCTGCAGGTGATTGCGTCGATGCAGCCGTATCATTGCATCGACGATGGACGCTGGGCAGAGAAGCGCATCGGGCCGGAGCGCGCCAAGGGCACTTACGCGTTCCGCTCGCTGCTGGATTCGGGGGCGGTGCTGGCATTCGGGTCGGATTGGCCGGTGGCGCCGATGGCGCCGCTGATGGGCATTTACGCGGCCGCCACCCGGCGCACGCTGGACGGCAAGCGTCCGGACGGCTGGGTGCCGGAGCAGAAGATCACCGTTGCCGAAGCCATTCGCGCGTACACCATGGGGTCGGCTTACGCCAGCTTCGATGACAAGATCAAGGGGTCTATCGAAGCGGGCAAGCTGGCGGATATGGCCGTGGTATCCGACGATCTGCTGACTATGCCGCCCGCGGAGATCGAGAAGACACGAGTGGAGACGACCATCTTCGACGGTAGAGTGATTTACCGGCGGGGCGTTTCGCAGGCCGGAGCAAGATAAGGCTGCGGCGGACCGGCTATTCACTCACACCGTGCCGGCGCAATAGCTCCACCCCGCGCGGGTTGCCATGCTGCTCACCTTTGCGGGCGTGGTGCCAGGCGGCGGCGTAATCCTGGCGCACGGCGTAGATCTCGGTTAGCGCCACGTGCGCGTCGGCACAGGCATCATCGAGACGCACGGCTTCGAGGAGCAGCGCCAGGGCTTCATCCGGTTTCTGGCACATCCGGTAGAGCTGCGCCAGGTTGTACCACGGCCGCGGGTTTTGGGGCTGGCGCGCGATCCATTCCTTCTGCTCGGCGATGTGGGCCGCGGTTTCGCGATCGAGCGCGGGATCGATCACGTCCTTGCGCCAGAAGGTCACGGCGCGCCCCCTGCCAGGACCAGCCGCACGTCCATCACGTTGGTGTTGGTCGGCCCGGTGACCACCAAGTCGTCCAGGCCCTCGAAATAATGATACGAATCGTTGCGCGCCAGGAACTCCGGGGCACGCGGGTCGCGCGACAGCGTGCGTCCGTCGGCAATGGCGCCGGCGGCATCCGTGGGGCCGTCCGAGCCATCCGTGCCGGCGCTGAGCACTACCACGTTGGGCAGGCCGGCAATGTCGATGGCGGCGGCCAATACGAACTCCTGGTTGCGGCCGCCCAGGCCATCGCCGCGCAGCGTGACGGTGGTCTCGCCGCCGGTGATGATGCAGGCGGGCGGCTTCAGCGGCCGCCCGGAGTAGACTATTTCCCTGGCCAAGGCCGCGTGCATGCGCGCGATTTCGCGGGTTTCGCCCTCGATGAAGGTGGAAAGGACCAGAGTGCGAAAGCCCAATTCGCGGGCGCGCGCGGCGGCGGCATCCACCGCCAGGCGATTGCTGCCGATCACCTGGTTGCGTACGCGGGAGAAGATCGGATCGCCCGGTTTGGGAGTCTCGGGAACCGCGCCGCTTTGGCCCTGTGCGATGCGGCGGCGTACGGAGGAGGGCACGCGTTGAAAGATCCCGTAATGTTCCAGAATGGCGCGGGAGCGGGCGAAGGTCGAGGCATCCGGCGCGGTGGGTCCGGATCCAATGACATCCAGATCGTCGCCGATCACGTCGGAGAGCAGCAGGGCCAGCACCTGCGCGGGATATGCCATGCGCGCGAGTTGCCCGCCCTTGATCCGCGAGATGTGCTTGCGGACGGTGTTGAACTCGTGGATGTTGGCGCCGCAGGACAGCAACATTTTGGTGGTTTGCTGTTTCTCGTCGAGCGTAATGGGATCGGCGGGCAGCGGCAGCAGGGCGGATGCGCCGCCTGAGATCAGGCAGAGCACCAGGTCGTCCTGGCCCGCGCCGGCGGCGATTTCGGCGATACGGCGCGCGCCGTCCACGCCACGCTGGTCCGGCACGGGATGTCCGCACTCGTTCAGGACGATGCGGCGCAGCGCGGCGGTGTGGCCGTATTTGACGTTCAGCAGGCCGCTCGCGATGCGCCGTCCCAACACGCGCTCGGCGGCGCGCCCCATGGATGCGCCGGCCTTTCCGGCCCCCACTATATAGACGTTGCGATAGCGCGTGAAGTCCTCGCGCGCCAGCCGCCGGGTGACGGCATCCGCGGGATTGGCGGCATGCAGAGCGGCCCGCAAGATAGAGCGCGCCTGGCGGCGAAGCTGACGTTCCAGCTTCATCTGAACAGAGGCAGCCGGAGCACGGAGTCCACGGCTAAGGTTGGATCGTCACCTTCGATGGGGATGCGGTAATCCGCGCGGGCGTAAGCCTCGCGGCGCGCCTCATAGAGCCGTGCGAAGCTTTCGGGATCGCGCGCCAGGGGCCGGTGCGAGGCGGGCGCCACGCGGCGTTGCACGATCTCGAACGGGCAGTCCAGCCAGATGGTGACGCCATTGTTCTCCACCAGCGCGTAGTTTTCGGGCTGGACGATGGCGCCGCCGCCCAGCGCCAGTACGGACGGCCAGCCGCGCTCGATGGCCCGCACCCGCTGGCGCATGGCCGCATGCTCCAGCAGGCGGAATTCCGCCTCGCCGCGCGTCTCGAAGATCTCGAGAATGCGCATGCCCGCGGCGGCTTCGATGTCTTCATCCAGGTCGGCGAAGTGCCAGCCGATCTGCTCGGCCAGCAAACGGCCGACGGTGCTCTTGCCGGACCCCATGAAGCCGACAAGATAGATCCCCGGCGTTTGTTTGAGCTTCAGGATCATACGTCGTGCAGAATGGCGGCGAGCTGCGCATCCACCAGGGACGGGAACAATCGCTCGGCCAACACGAACAGCCATCCGGACCTGGGCGCCATCACGGTGCGCGCGCCGCGCTCCACGCCG
>DATGGM010000339.1:0-2231 GCA_035308525.1 Bryobacteraceae bacterium | reverse complement strand
ATCCAGCGCCCGTCCGCCGCCTCGTATACGTGGTAGCAGGCGTAGCGGCCCGCCAGCAGTCCGTCCCCGCGCGCGGGCGTCTCACCGGTTGCCGCGTACAGTCCCAGCGCTACCGGCAGCAGCCACGCAGCGCCTGCCGTCATCGAGACATCCACCGCCTGCCCGCGCCCGGTCTTGGCTCGCGCCGCCAGTGCCAGCAGTACGCCGATCACGGCTTGCATCGCGCCCCCCGCCAAATCCGCGATCTGCACGCCCGGAATATCCGGCGGCCCGCCGCGCGCGCCGATCAGGTCCAGCACTCCGCCCAGCGCCAGGTAGTTGATGTCGTGCCCCGCCATGTTGGCCCACGGCCCGTCCTGCCCGTAACCGGTAATGGAGACGTAGATGAGCCGTTCGTTCAGCGCGCGCAGCATCCCATAACCCAGACCCAGGCGCTCCATCGTGCCCGGCCGATTGCCCTCCACCACCACATCGGCCGTGGCCGCCAGCTTCAGGAACGCCGCGCGCCCGCTCTCGCTCTTCAGGTCCAGCGCCACGCTCTTCTTGCCGCGATTCACCATGTGGAACACAGCCCCCTCGCCGTCCACATAGGGCGGAATCGATCGGCTATAGTCGCCGCGCCCGGGCTCTTCGATCTTGATCACCTCCGCGCCGAAGTTCGCCAGTTGCATGGTGGCCGCCGCGCCCGGCAGCAATCGCGTCAGGTCCAGCACCACCAGGCCGTCCAGCGGTCTCATCCTCGTCGCTTCACCAGCAGCTTATCCGTGTACACGATCACGGGTTCGTTCTTCTGGTTCAGCACCTGCGTCTCGAAAGTCACCACGCCGCGCGCCGCGTCCTTCTCCTTCATCTCCGTCACGCGCTTGGTCACCCGCACCGTGTCGCCGGCGAACACCGGCCCGGTGAAGCGCAGCTTGTCGATCCCGTAGAACGCCAGCACCGTGTCGTTGATCAGGTTCATCTGCGTCATCAGGCCCGTCGAGATGCTGAAGACCAGCGCCCCGTGCGCGATGCGCTTCCCGAACGGCGACTGCCGCGCGTACTCTTCGTTGGTGTGCAGCTCCACGAAATCTCCGGAAATCCCCGCGAAATTCACGATATCGGTTTCCGTTACCGTGCGCCCGCGCGATTCGTGGGTGCTGCCTACCGCGAAGTCCTCGTAGTAATGGCTCATGAATGCTCCTTAATGCCGCTGGAGAGAAATCATACCAAAGCGCGGCACGGATGAAACCGCCGGCCGTAGCTGTTCGTAGAAAGGAACATGCGGCCCTTGATACTGTTACTATTCGGACCCAGCGCTATTTTTGCGCAGCCTTTTACCGCCGGCATCAAGGCCGGCGTGCCCTTGACCGATTTCCTGAACGCCAGCGAGAACGGCGTCTTCAATTACAGCGCACCCACCCAACGATACATAATAGGAGGCACTGCGGAGCTGCGGTTGCCGCTCGGCCTGGGTATTGAGTTCGATGCGCTGTACAGGCGCCTGCACTACACCGGTTCCGGCAACTTGGTGGATGTATTCACCACCAGCAACACCACCGCGAGTAACTGGGAGTTTCCGTTGCTGCTGAAATACCGGTTCCATTTCCCCGTCGTCCGGCCCTTCCTGGACGCTGGCGTCGCCTGGGACACGCTCACCGGATTGAAGCAGACCATTTCAGAGGTGGGCCCAGTTGGGCTCACTTCCACTTCCTCTCCATCGGAGCTCAGAAGGAACACCACCATGGGATTCGTCGTGGGCGGCGGCGTGGATATCCACGCAATCGTCCTGCACATTTCGCCTGAAATACGCTTCACACGGTGGAACGCCACCCAGATCAGCGACCCAGCGGGCTTGCTGCGCTCGAATCTGAATCAGGCTGAGTTTCTGGTGGGATTCACCTTCTGACAGGTCCTGCAATCGTTTATCAGCGCGCCGCGCGGTCGCCCGCCGCGCCCGCCGTGCTCCAGTACATCTTCAGGTGATCCGGCAGCCGCAGGAATTCGTTCACTATGCCAATGAACGACTCACCGGGATCGACCGGCGGAATCTGGAAGAGCGTACGGCTTTCGTCAAAAGTTCCCCATTTGTTGGGGTCGTGAGAGTAGGGTATGAAACCGAAGGACGCCACCGGGGGATAGGGATACATGGGGAAATTGTACGGCGGACCCAGGCTTTCCAAATTGGCGCGCACCTGGAATCGCTGGTCTCCGGCAATCAGGCGATCCAGTTGCAAACCAACCAGGTAGTA
>DATGGM010000338.1:0-23312 GCA_035308525.1 Bryobacteraceae bacterium | reverse complement strand
GATCGCGAGCTCCAATATCACTACGACCGCCGCGTCGCCGACCTCACCGCCACCGGCATCCCCGAAGCCGAGGCCCGCCGCCGCGTCGCCGTCGAACTCGGCCTCGCCCAAGTCCGCGAGGAAGTCCGCGATGTCTGGCTCACCCGCTGGCTCCGCGATTTCCTTTACGACCTCCGCTACTCCGCCCGCTCGCTCCGTCACAGTCCCGGCTTTACCGGCGCCGTTCTGCTCTCGCTCGCCCTCGGCATCGGCGCCACCACCGCGATCTATTCCCTGGTCGATCAGGTGATCCTGCACGCGCTACCCGTCCGCGAGCCCGGGCGGCTGGTTCTCGTGGATTGGAACGCCGACGACCTCATTACCGGCGCCATCGGCTCCTCTAACCAGATGCCTCACGCCATCTGCCGCGAGCTCCAGCAGCAGACCCGCTTCCTCGACGGCGTCCTCTGTCGCGCTGAAATCCAGGTCAACCTCACAGCCGGAGGCGATCCCAGGCCCGTCGCCGCCGAGATTGTCTCCGGCAGCTACTTCCCCGTGCTCGGCGTCGGCCCCGCCCTCGGCCGCGTCATCGAACCTGAAGACGATTCCGCACCCGGCACCGGTCCGGTTGTGGTGCTCTCATATGACTTTTGGCAGTCGCAGTTCGGCGGCGCTGCCGATGTCGTCGGCCGCAAGGTCCTGATTGGCAATCACCCCATGACCGTGGTGGGCGTGGCCGCCGCCGGTTTCCGCGGCGTCGACGTCGGCGCCGTGCCTGCGTTTTGGATGCCCACGTCCATGTACGCCGACTCGAACCTCAGCACCAGTGAAGATCTCTTCAACGGCCCCGAGCGTTGGCTACAGATCCTCGCCCGCCTCCGGCCTGGTGTCTCCGCCGCACAGGCGCAGACCGGCCTCCTTCCCTGGTTTCGGCCCTGGCTCGAGGACAGCACCCGCCGTCCCGGTTTTCCGGGCATCAGCGCCGAGAGGCGCCGCCTCTACCTCGCGTCGACCCTCATCCTCACTCCCGCTCCCCAGGGCCACTCGCCGTTTCGCCGCAGCCTTTCCCAGCCGCTTTGGGTTCTCTTCGCGGCAACCGGCGTTCTGCTCGGCCTGGCCTGTTTGAACGTCGCCGGGCTGTTCCTGGCACGCGGCTCGGCCCGCGGCCGCGAACTCGGTACCCGCCTCGCGCTCGGTGCCTCACGCGGACGAATCGGCCGCCAGCTCCTCGCCGACAGCCTGCTCCTCGCCTTCGCCGGCGGCATCCTCGGCATCGCGCTGGCCCCGGCCGCCATGCGCGCCCTCATCGCATTCCTGCCCCACGACCTGGCCGCCAACGCGCTCCGTCCGAGCCTCAGCCTCGACCTTCTCGGGTTTGCGTTCCTCGTCAGTTTCGCCGCCGGCCTGCTCAGCGGCATCGCCCCCGCCTTGCACGCCGGCCGCGACAACCTGGTCAACTCCCTGCGCGAACGCGGCGGCACCAGCTCCGGGGGCGCCCGCCTGCGCAAGGCGATCGTCACCCTCCAGGTTGCCTTCTCGTTGATCCTCCTCATCGGCGCCGCCCTCTTCCTGCGCACGCTCACCGGCCTGGTGGCCAAAGGGCCCGGATTCAATACGTCCAACCTCCTCGCCTTCGCCATCGCTCCGCTGGAGAATGGCTATTCCCGCGTCGACGCCTCGCGCCTGGTCCGCAGACTCGACGAGCAGGTCCGTGCCTTACCCGCCACCCGTTCCTCCGCCACTGCCCGATTTGCCGTCCTCACCGGCGGCCACTGGAGCAACAAGGTGACCATGCAGACCGATCGCCGCATCGTGACCGATGGCTTCATTAACTTCAACTCGGTCAGCCCCGGTTTCTTCTCCACTGTTGGCGTTCGCCTCGTCGCCGGCCGCGATTTCGACCGGAGCGACACCCGTCCCCCCGGCGAGATTGGTCCCCGTTGCGCCATCGTCAACCAGGCCTTCGTCAAGCGCTATCTGGCCGGCCGCGATCCCCTCGGCGTCCCCATCGCCCGGGGCGGTGGTAGCGCGGACGTCAAGCCCGATAGCCCCATCGTCGGCGTGGTTGCCGACATGAGCTATCGCGGTCTCCGTGATCGCTCCGAGCAGGTCTTCTTCCCGCTCTTCGAACACGACGACACCGGCGCTACCTTCTATATCAGGGTTCGCGGCGCTCCCCAACAGGCTATTCCCTCCATCCGCCGCCTGGTCCAGCAGGACGACCCGCGGCTGCCGATCCTCTGGTTCCGCACCCTCGACGACCAGGTCAGCCGCTCCCTGAATACCGAGCGCATGCTCGCGGCGCTCTCCGGCAGCTTCGGCGCCCTGGCGCTGCTGCTTTCGTTGGTCGGGCTTTATGGTGTGATGTCGTTCGTCGTGACGCGCCGCACCCGCGAAATCGGAATCCGCCTCGCGCTCGGCGCTACGCGCGCCTCGACCCTTAGCCTCGTGCTGCGCGATGCCGTCACCATGATCGCCGCCGGCGTGGCCCTCGCGCTGTCTTGCGTCGCCGCCCTCGGCAAGCTCGTCCAATCGCAGTTGTTCGGTATCAGTGCCACCGATCCGGCGACCATCGCCGCAGCCGCCATGGTCCTCGCCGCGGGAGCCCTTGCCGCCGCCTTCATCCCCGCGTGGCGAGCCTCGAACGTGAGCCCCACGGACGCCCTGCGGCTGGAATAGGGCCGATCGCCGCAAGCACATTTCGAGTCCTGTTTGACATCTCAATCGGTTTGCGATTCACCATCTCACAACAACTCGGGGCACCGCTTACTGACGCTAAATCCTCTTTCGCACCGGTAGTCCGCTGGCATGCCAGCGGTTCACCGGCTGTAACTGATTTGGATCCCCGCCGGGGACCAACGGGGCGTTTTTCGGCCCATGAAACATCCAGACACGCTGCGCTGATCGCCTCACTCATGCCGCAGCGCGCGGGCTGGATCCAGCCAGGCGGCCTGCAGCGCCGGCCTGCAACAGGCCGCCAATGCAGTTGCTGCTAGGGCCGCGGCGACTGCCGCGTAGGTCACTGGGTCGGTTGGTTTCACGTCGTACAGAAGACTTGCCATGAGCCGCGTCAAGGCGAACGCCGCCGCCAGCCCCACCATAATCCCTACGGCCGCCAGCCGCATACCTTCGCGCACTACCAGCCGCACCACCTGGCTGCGCTGCGCGCCCAGCGCCATGCGCACTCCGATCTCCTGTGTCCGCTGCGCTACGGCATACGCAATCACGCCATAGATTCCAATCAGCGCCAGCAGAACCGCAGAGGTGGCAAAGGCCCCTAGCAGGTAGAGATTGAAACGGCGCGGGGCGATGGAATCGGCCAGAGCTTGCTCCAGAGTCTTTACCGCCGCCACTGGCTGAGTTCGATCGACGCTCGCAATCGCGTTGCGAATGGCCGGCGCCATCGCTGTGGCATCGGTAGCGGTTCGCACCATTACCGTCAGGCCCAGCAGGGATGTCGAGAGTTGATACGGAATGTAGACCTCGGGCTCCGCGGGCGCATCCAGGCGCGAATACTTCAGGTCACTGACAACGCCGACGATCGACGCCGGCGTGGCGGGATCTTCCACGTTGTCCGCCAGCCCCAGTTGTTTGCCGACCGCCTCGCCCTCGCCAAAGAGCTCGTGTGCCATGCTCACGTTTATGACGATGGCCGGATCGGGTTCGTTTTCGGCCAGCCAGCGGCCGCGCACAACCCGCAGGCCCATCACTCGGTTGAATCCGTATGCAACTGTACTGAACGTCACGTGGGGGAGCCGCATCACTTGAGCGGAACTGAGGCGCGTCACGTTTGGGTCGTGCGGTGCGGTCCCGGAACCGCGCAATTCGCCCTGGGCAAGTATGCTGGCAGCTTCGACGCCGGGAAGTTGCCCGACCCGTTCCAGCATCTCTTCCGCGAATCTCCTTTGCGGTGCGAATGCGTTGTACTGCGGTCCGGAGAAGGGAACCTGCAAGGCCAGGATGCGTTCGGGATCGAACCCGGGTGGACGCGCATTCATGCGCCAAAAACTTTTGACCATCAGCCCGGCGCCGGTCAGCAACACGAGGGCCAGCGCCAGTTCCGCGGTCACCAGCAGCCGGCGCAGCCGCAAGCCGGCCGAGTCAGCCGACGACATGTGGCCGCCCTGTTTCAAGGCTTCATAGGGTTTCGAGCGACGCAGAAAGATCGCCGGGGTGATGCCGAAGATGAATCCCATGGCCAGCGTAGCGCCCAAGGAAAAGAGCAGCACACGGCTGTCAATGGTGGTCTCGCCCAGCCTCGGCAGCGACGGCGGCGCCAGCCTTACGATCACCGGCATCCCGAGACGTGCGAGCAGCAAGCCCAAGGTGCCGCCGGGAACAGCCAGTGCCAGGTTCTCACCCAGAAACTGACGGATGACGCGCGCCCTTCCCGCGCCAATCGCGGTTCGAATGGCGATTTCCTTTTGCCGCGCGGCGCTGCGCGCCAGCAGCAGATTCGCGATGTTGGCGCATGCGATCAGCAGCACAAAGCTTACGGCCGCGAGCAGAACCAATAGCGCGGGCCGGGCGCCGGCTGTCAGCTTTTCCTGAAGCGGCGTAACCCGCAGCGACTGCACATCATAACCAGCCTTCGGATTCTCCCGGGCGATGCGGGCCTGAATGCCTGCGAGTTCCGAACGGGCGCGCTCGATGGACACGCCCGGCTTGAGTTTGGCGACTACCAACTGGGTCGAGACATGCCTGCTCCGCGGCGGATGCTCCCACCCGGCCGGATTCGGAATGTAGCCTTCGATCTCCCGGGCACTGCCGCTTTGCAGGAGGAAGCTCGCCGGAAGGGCGAATCGAAAACCTTTCGGAAGCACGCCCAGAACCGTCACGGCGCGGCCGTCCACAATCACGCTCCGGCCTGCTACATGCGCGTCTCGACGAAATTCGCGCTCGAACAGCTCATCGGATAGAACGATTCCATCGCGGTCCTCCGGCCCGAAGAAACGGCCGAGGGCCGGACGAGCGCCGGATATACCCCAGAAATCGGCGGTCACATCGGCGAGTACGTGATGCCCGGCCCCTTCGGTGGTGGCGAGGGTATAGCCACGCGCTCCGTAGGCGGCTATTCCCGCGAAGGAAGCCGCCTGCTCCTTCCAATCGACGTAGTCCGGTGAGCCCACCATTTCGGCTTTGAAAAAGCGGTTGTAGTTGCCCAGCCAGACGAGGCGATCGGCATCGGGATAGGGTAGTGGACGGACCAGGATGGCATTGACCAGGCTAAATACCGTCGTATTCATGCCGATCGCCAGGGCGAGCGTCAGCACCACCACCGCGGCAAAGCCGGGATTGCGCCGCAGCCCACGAACACCGTACCGGATGTCTTGTAGGAGTTGCTCCAGCCAGACCGAGATCCATACCGCGCGCGTTTCTTCCATTACCCGAGTGACGTTGCCGAACTTGCGCAGCGCCGCCGCGAGGGCCTCTTCGGGCGGCATGCCGCGTTCGATGTTCTCCTGGGTTTCGCGTTCGATGTGATCGCGGATATCGTCACTGAGATTATCGAGCGGATGGCTCACGGCCGGCCTTCCTCGCTTGCGGGACGCAGAATGCGGGCGATCGCGCGGGCGAGTTTATCCCACCGGGTGGTTTCCACTGTGAGTTGCTTCCGGCCCGCCGCCGTGAGGCGGTAGTACTTCGCCCGGCGGTTGTTCTCCGAGGTGCCTTCGGTTACGCCGATCCATCCGCGCTTGATCAGCCTGTGCAGGGCCGGGTAGAGGGAGCCCTGCTCGACCAGCAGCAGCTCTTCGGAGTTGCGCTCGATGGCTTTGACGATGGCGTGGCCGTGTGCCGGCCCGGGAAGGAGCGTCCGCAGGATCAGCAGATCGAGCGTCCCCTGGAGCAGCTCGATGCGGCCGTCTTTAGTAGACATACTAGGTAGAGCGTACGCGCCTTCCGGTAGAATGTCAAGGGGAGGAAGATGCCGAACTGGAAGGCATTGGCTGCCCGCTGGCCCTACCGCCTATTCGTTTCGCAACGCGGCCGCGGGATCGATCCTGGAAGCTCGCCGAGCCGGTGCGTAGCCCGCCGCAAGCACGGCCGCCAGCAGAATTCCGATGGCCGCCCACACCGCCGGCGGGTCGTTTGCCTTGATCCCGTAGAGAAACGATTCGACAAGGTACGTCATGAAGTGAGCCGCGCCGTAACCGATGAGCAGGCCGGCCGCCGTGAGCGCGAAGACCTCGCGCAGGACCATCGCGATAATCTTTCGCCGCTGCGCGCCGAGCGCCATGCGGATGCCGATCTCTCCGGTCCGGCGCGCGACGGCATATGCCATGGTTCCGTAGAGGCCGACGCACGCGATCGACAGGGCCAGCACGGCAAAACAGGCCCCCAGGTTCGCGAAGGTGCGCTCCTGTGAAATGGTCTGCTCCATTCGCAGGGCCTGGGTCGTAACTTCGGTGATGGGGACAGCACGGCTGGCATCCTGAACCATGCGGCGCACCGCGCCAACCGCCGCGAAGGGATCACCCGCGGTACGCAGCTCGAAGAACATGCCGCGAAGGTCTGCGACGCCCTGGGTATATGGGATATAGACCACCGGCTCGCCGCTTTCCTGAAGGGAGTTGTAGTGCGCATTCGTGGACACGCCGACAATCGCCAGCATGGGGTCGCCGGGGTCGCTGCCCAGCGCGAACTGCCGGCCCAGCGGGTTTTCACCGGGGAAGAAGGCGGAGGCGAATTTCTGATTGACTACGGCCACCGCCGGCGAGGCCAGATCTTCCCTTTGCAATCCGCGGCCCAGCACTACCGGGATCTCCATCGTTTCGAGGAAAGCCGGATCGACCTTCAGGCACTCGGTTCCGGAATGCTGCGGGGACGGCCGGCCGGGGATGATCACATCCGGATTGTTGACATACTGCGCCACCAGAGGGACGTTGGACGCCGTGGCCGAGCGCACGCCCGGTATCTCGCGAAACCGGTCGAGCAGGCCGGAGTAGAACCGCGCCAGGGCCGCATCGCGATAGCCCGCCTGCCGGCCGTTGATGCTCACCAGCAGGATATTCTCGCGGTTGAATCCGACGTCGATGGAGTGGAGATTGGAAAGCGTTCGGATAAACAGTCCAGCGCCGATGACCAGAAGCAGCGACAGCGCGATCTGCCCGACCATCAGCACATGCCCGAGGCGCGGCCGGAATCCATGGCCAGTGCGCCCCCACCCCTGGGAGCGGCCTTCCTTCAACGCCGGAGTGAAATCGGCCTTCGTCGACTGCAGCGCCGGTGTCAGGCCGAACACCAGACCGGATGCCACCGAGAGCGCGAATGTAAATCCCAGCACCGGCCAATTCAGCGCGGCGTGCAGCGTAAAATTCTCACGCCCGTTGGCGATCAACCAGGTAATCATGCGAATACCGGCAAACGCCACGAACAATCCCATGGCGCCGCCGGTCACCGCAAGCAGCACGCTCTCGGTGAGCAACTGCCGCACAATCCTCCACCGGCCCGCGCCCAGGCTCAAGCGTACGGCCATCTCCCGGCGCCGCGTTGCGGCGCGCGCGAGCAGCAGATTGGCAAGATTCGCGCAGGCGATGGCGAGAATCAGTCCGACCATGGTCATGAGTACGTACAGCGGCTTAGAGTATTCCCTTCGCAAGTAATCCAACCCGGCGCCGCCCGGCTCCAGCGACAGATCGGGCAGCACCTCGGCCTCTTTGGGCGTGGCCGCGGTGCCGGCGGCGAAACGGTGGAATTGGGCGCTCAGGGCAGCCTGGGCCTGCTCCAGCGTTACGCCCGGCCGCAATCGGATCATCATCTCGAGCCAGTAGAAATTCTTGTCGAAAAACCGCGAACGCTCCTCGGCGCCGGGATGGGGGGACAGCGGCGGAAGCTGGTGGATGGGCAGGAAAAACGACGGATTGCTTTGAGGATCCACTCCGGAAAACCCGGGACCGGCCACCCCCGCAATCGTAAACGGCACGTCATTGATCCGAATCGATTTTCCCATCGCCGATGGGTCGCCATTGAAACGGCCCTGCCAGTAGGCATACGCCAGCACCACGGCTGGGGAAGCGCCGGGGCGATCGTCGTCTTCCACCAATAGCCTGCCGGCGGCGGGCGGCACGCCCAAACCGCTGAAGTAGTTCCCGGAAACGAATCCTCCGGGAATGGAATCCGCCGCGTCCCCCACCGTGACGTTGAAGTTCTGGACGTAGGTGTAACCGATCATAGTGGAAAACAGCGCCGGGTTGTCGCGCAACGCCTGGTACGCGGCAAAGGGGAAGTTGGGACTCTCCCGGCCGGTTTTGCCGTATCGGGACATACGTCCGTTCGCGCCTTTGATCACGCCCGGGCTGCGCGCCGCGTGCCACTTCAGAATTGCCAGTTGATGGGGATTCGCCACCGGCAGCGAGCGCATCAGAATGGCGTCGAGGAAGCTGTAAATCGCCGTGTTCGCGCCGATTCCGAGGGCCAGCGAAAGCGCCGCGGTGGCTGTAAAAAGCGGGTTTGCCGCCATCATGCGCAAGGCATAGCGAATGTCCTGAGCGGTTTGTTCCAGGAATGCAAACGTCCACATCGACCGGCTCTCCTCTCTAAGCGACCCCAGGTTTCCAAATTGGCGGCGCGCCGCGGCAGGCAATCTGCCGTTCTCCTCGAGCATGGCCAGATGATGGGCCATCTCCTCCTCCAACTCGCGCTCATACTCCGGGCGCCCGAGCAGGAATCGGAGCCGGCGCAGCAGTTCTCGCATAGTCTTCACGCAGGTTCGATGACACGCGCAATCGCCGCAATCACGCGCTCGAACTCATTCAATTCCCGCGTCATCTGCTTGCGTCCCTCGGGTGTCAACCGGTAATAGCGGGCGCGCCGGTTGTTTTCCGATTGCTTCCATTCCGCCGTCACCCAGCCCTTGATCAGCATGCGTTGCAGGGCAGGATAGAGCGACCCCTCTTCCACTTGCAAAACATCGTCGGATGTCTGTTGAATGAACTGAGAGATCCCGTACCCGTGCATGGGTCCCATTCGCGCGAGGGATCTCAGAATGAGCATGTACAGGGTTCCGGGCAGAATGTCGGATTTTGGTCCCATAGTTTAACTATACGACAGTTAGACTACTAAACTGAGGACTGGTTGGCAACGTCGGAGATGGTCGGCCATCCGTACAGAGATCCCGCACGGGCTGATACGTTCTCCGGGTTGCGCCATTTCGAGTCCTGTTTGACATCTCAATCGGTTCGCGATCACCTGTTTGCGCACGTCGTTCGCAGTCACTCACTCTGCCGGAAAGCTTGTGGGTCCTCATCCCCAAACCAATCAATTACTTACGGCCCGTCATCCGTTCCAGCTCCAGTCCCTCCGGCCGATGGCGTGTTACGGTGGGAGTACGGGATTAGCGTTCGTGAACCCCCATCGGCTGCGGCACAATTCAGCATGTTTCGAACGCAACCAAACGGGAAAGACCGGCGCTGGGCATGGAAAAAAACGAAACGAACCCAATTTCCTGCCCCCGTCGAGCCTAACCCTGTTGAGTTCCTCCACAGCACCACATTGTCCTGGATAACGAGAAAAACCTCTGATACTATGTAATCGTCAACCAAACGAGGCAAGCCATGGAACTGGTTCCCACCCAAGAAGAAGTGCTCACGCTGCTGCGCGAGACCGGGGCCCTGCAGCAAGGCCACTTCGAGTGCCTGAACGGCCTGCATACCGGCATCAACCTGGAAACCGGGCTGGCCATGCGCTATCATCGCCACGCCAAAACGCTCAGTGTCGGGCTGAGCCGCAAATTGCGCGCCAACCCCGAACTGCGCGCCATCATCCCCGAGCTGTCCATCGTCTCGGCCACGCCGGCGGGCCTCCCCGTCGCCTACGGCCTCTGCGAAGCGCTGCGCGCCGGCCAGGTCTATTGGGCCGAAAAGGACGACCGCCACGCGCCCATGCGTTTCCGTCAGTTCCTGGAGCCGCTCGCCGGCGAAAAAGTCGTCCTGGTGGACGATCTTCTGCGATCCGGCATGCTGCTCACCGAAGCGCGCCAGTTGCTCGAAGCCCGCGGCGCTCAGGTGATGGCCCTCGCCGTCCTGGTCTATCAGCCCACGCCGCAAACCCGCGGCTTCGGGTCATTACCCCTGTATTGCCTGGCCAGGCTGGAGGCCACCTATTACGCCGACGCCGGCTCTTGTGAGTTATGCCGCCGCAATGTCCCGCTTCACCAGGTGCGCATGGCGGCGCGTGCAGTAAGTGAGGAGCTTGTTACCGCAGGCCACCTCTAGAATTCAAAAGGAGAAAGCATGAGTACAGCCGTTTTAACGAAAGAAGCCCTCAATCCCTTTGAGATTGCCCAGACGCAATTCGACCTCGCGGCCGATCATCTCAAACTGGACGAGGGCCTGCGATCGGTTCTCAGAGTTCCCAAACGACAACTGATCGTCTCCATCCCCGTGCGCATGGACGACGGGCGTATTCAGACCTTCGAAGGATACCGCGTGCAGTACAACCTGTCGCGCGGGCCCGCCAAAGGCGGCATCCGCTATCATCCGGGTGTCACCCTGGACGAGGTGAAAGCCCTGGCCGCCTGGATGACCTGGAAGTGCGCCACCGTCAACATCCCCTATGGCGGCGGCAAGGGCGGCGTGCGTGTGGATCCTAAGCAGCTCTCCATGGGCGAGCTCGAGCGCATGACCCGCCGCTATGCCACCGAGATCTCCCCCATCATCGGGCCGGACCGCGATATCCCGGCGCCGGATGTCTACACCAACTCCCAGACCATGGCCTGGTTCATGGACACCATCAGCATGCTGCATGGCCATACCGAGCTGGGCGTGGTCACCGGCAAGCCGCTGAGTCTCGGCGGATCCAAGGGCCGCAACGAGGCTACCGCGCGCGGCTGCCAGTTCACCACCCGCGCCGCCTGTGAGTTAAAGGGCATCGCGCTGCCGAAGGCTACCGTGGCCGTGCAGGGCTTCGGCAATGCCGGCAGCATCGCCGCCAAACTGTTGCATGAGGACGGCGCGCGTATCCTGGCCGTCAGCGACTCCAAGGGCGGCATCTACAACGGCGCGGGCCTCGACCCGGTAGCCGTCATGAAGTATAAGGACGAGACCGGCACGGTCGTCGGCTTCCCCGGTTGCGACTACATCTCCAACAAGGACCTGCTGGAACTGAAGTGCGACATCCTGGTGCCGGCCGCCCTCGAGAACACCATCACGCTCGATAACGTGGACCGCATCAAGGCCAAGATCGTGGCGGAAGCCGCCAATGGCCCCACCACGCCCGGCGCCGACAAAGAACTGTTCGCGCGCGGCGTGCTCGTGATCCCCGACATCCTGTGCAATGCCGGCGGCGTCACCGTATCGTACTTCGAGTGGGTGCAGGACCTGTACGGCTTCTTCTGGACCGAAGTCGAGGTGAACCAATACCTCGAGCGCACCATGAACTCGGCCTTCAAGGAAGTGTACGGAACGTCCGAAAGCTATCGCGTCGATATGCGCACGGGAGCATACATCCTGGCCGTCTCGCGCGTGGCCGAAGCCACCCGCGTCCGCGGCATCTTCCCGTAGAGTCGCAAGAGCATGTCATAATGCCGCCATGGACCTCTGGTCGCTGACCGACCTCTGCACTCCCTGGTGCATTCATGTCGCTGCCACGCTACGTATCGCCGACCACATCGCCTCCGGCGCGGCCGATATCCAACCGCTCGCGGCCGCTGCCGGCGCCGATGCTGATTCCCTAATTCGCGTCCTGCGCCATCTGGTCTCCAAAGGCATCTTCGAGGAACCCGCCCCCGGCCATTTCGCTCTCAATGCCCTGGCCCGCCAGTTCATGGATGACGGAAGCCGCCTGGCACTCGATCTCGACGGTATCGGTGGCCGCATGGCGCATGCCTGGTCCACCCTGCTGCCCGCGGTCCGCACCGGCCGGCCCGCCTATTCCGATGTCTTCGGCCGCCCCTTTTGGGAGGATCTCGCCGCCCATCCGGAAGTCGCCGCCAGCTTCGATGCCCTGATGGGCCCCGCCGGCCACGGCGCTCCGGACCCCGAATTCCTCGATCCTGCGGACTGGCCTTCCATCCGTTCGGTGGTCGATGTCGGCGGCGGCGCCGGCGCCATGCTCGCCCAAATTCTCCGGGCGCATCCCGAAGTTCACGGCGTGCTGGTCGACCTGCCGTCCACCGTGGCCCGCTCCGCCGAGACTTTTCAAGCCGCGGATGTCGCCGGCCGCGTCGCCACGGTCGCGCAGAGCTTCTTCGACCCGCTGCCCGCGGGGCGCGACCTCTACCTGCTGAAGAACGTACTCGGTGACTGGCCTGACGCGGAAGCCGGCGCTCTCCTGAAACGCCTCGCCGAAGCCGCCGCTCCATCCGGCCGCGTCATCATTCTCGGCGGAGTCTCGCCCGACGAGACCCCCTCACCCGAACTCTTGATGCTGGTCCTGGTGGGCGGCAAGAACCGCTCATTGGACGAGTTTCGCCGCATGGCCCTGGAGGCGGGCTTGCAGGTATCCGCCACCCGTCGCCAGCCCACCGGCCGGTTCGTGGTGGAGTGCCGCGCTGCGTTAAGCTAGGGTTGTGCGACTCCTGGTAGTCGAAGACGAAAAACGTATCGCCGATTTCCTGTGCCGGGGCTTGGAAGGCGCCGGCTATGCTGTGGATGCGGCCGCTAACGGCGCCACCGCTCTGGACTTCGTGCACGCTACCGACTACGACCTCGTCATCCTGGATATCATGCTGCCCGACATGGACGGCCTCCAGGTGCTCGAAAAAATTCGGAACCGCAAACTCGGCCCTCCCGTGCTGATCCTTAGCGCCCGCGGTGCGCTCGACGACCGCGTACGCGGCCTCGAACAGGGCGCTGACGATTACCTCGTCAAACCATTCGCCTTTGTCGAGTTGCTGGCCCGTGTGCGCGCGCTCCTGCGCCGCGGACAGCCCGCCCCCGAACGCCTGCAGGTAGCCGACCTCACCCTCGATTGCATCCGCCGCAAGGTCACGCGCGCCTCTGAACCCATCGACCTGGCTCCTAAGGAATTCGGCATCCTCGAATACATGATGCGGAACAAAGGCCGTCCGCTCAGCCGCACCATGATCGTCGAGCACGTCTGGGACATGGACTACGATGGCCTGACCAACATCGTGGACGTCTACATCCGGCACCTGCGCAGCAAGATTGACGACCGCTTCCCCCAGAAGCTTATCCAGACCGTGCGCGGCATCGGCTATATGATCGAGGCGCCCGACAAATCCGCCGAGAAACCGGCCGATCAGCCCGCGGAGCGGCAGGTGTAGGCGTGACCTCGCGGCGGCACATCACGCGCGGTTTGCGCTTCCGCCTCACGGTGGGATATGCGCTGCTGTTTGCCCTGCTGCTGGTGGCCGTGGCTTCCTTCGCCCGCGAGCGGTTGTCTTATACCCTGAACTCCGAAGCGCACGATCTGCTGGAACAGGAATGGGTCGCCATGAAGGGCTACCTGCACGTGGAACGCCTGCCCGCCAAAAGCCACAAGCACGTAGCTTGCCCGCCGTTCGACGCCACTTGGGAATACGATAAGAACGATCCGGACGAAGACTTCGCCGTGGAGCGCCTGCGGCGGGTCTATGTGTTGGCCGACGCCCAAGGCTGCGTGATGGAAGTTTCCACCATCTACCAGTCCATCGGCATCGAGAAGGCCCACGATATTGAAGCCGCCGCCAAGGCCGCCCAACCCATCTGGAAGGTCGGGCACAGCGCTCACGGCGTACCCTACCTGATTCGCGCCGGCGTGGTCTACGACGACAAGCATCACAACCCGTTTTACGTGGCCGTCGGCCGCCCCATGGACGAGAGCGACAAGATCCTCAAGCGCTACACCTGGATGTACGCCGGCCTGATCCCGTTCTCGCTGCTCTGCGGATGCCTGCTGGGATGGTTCCTTACCGGCCGCGTGCTCATGCCGGTCATGGAGGTGGCGCAGGCCGCCCAGCGCATCAGCGGATCGAATCTGAGCCTGCGTATCCCCGCTCGCGCCGCCGGAGATGAGCTCGATTACCTTATCCTTACTTTTAACCGCATGATCGAGCGCCTCGAAAGCTCCTTCCAGCAGATCCGCCAGTTCTCGACCGACGTTTCGCACGAGCTGCGCACACCCATCACCGCCATCCGCGGACAGCTCGAAGTAGCCCTGTTCACCGCCAAGAGCATCGAACAGTATCGCGACGCCACCGTGAATTGCCTGCAGGACATCGAGCGTCTTTCGCAGATCGTGCGTGCGCTGCTGTTGCTTTCGCAGGCCGAATCCGGACAACTCGCGTTGCAGAAGATGCGGCTGGATCTGAGTTCCGTGGTGCGAGACATCGTGGAGCAGTTCCAGATTCCGGCCGAGGGCGCCCGCGTCGAACTTTCGGCCGACCTTCCGGCCGAGTGTCCCGCTGAAGTGGACCGCGTGCAAATCGAGCGCATGCTATCCAACCTGCTCTCCAACTCCATGAAGTTCACCCCGGCCGGCGGACGGGTGCATGTGGCGCTGCGGAATTCACCTGAGTCCATCGAAATCGAGATCGCCGATACCGGCTGCGGTATCCCCGAGGAACATATCCCGCACATCTTCGAGCGCTTTTTTCGCGTTCCATCCCAGGTCACCTGCGGAAACGCGGAGCCGGGACTTGGTTTGGGCCTGAGTTTCGTGGCCTGGATTGTGAAGGCGCATGGCGGCACGATTCGCGTCGACAGCGCGCCGTCAAAAGGCACCCGGTTCACCGTGACCTTGCCCGCTCTGGTTGCTGAACCGGCGCCAGCGGAACCCGAAACAGCCACCACGGTACCGGGATGAAAAAACTTTAATCCCGAGTTTACCCAACCTTCATTACTTTTTCCTAAGCTATCTATGTGCGTCTTCTCTCGCGGGTGGTTATCGGTGTGTGCCTGGCCATGGCCAGTTTGGGCGCCGTGCGCAGCCAGGATCCTAAAAGCGCCGCACCGCCACAGGATCAATTCTTTGCGGGCACCATCACCGAGCTGACCGACACCAGCATCACGGTCACCCGAACTGTTTTGGGCAAGGAATCCACCGTTCGCGCCTTCGCCATCACCCCGGAAACGGTGATCCAGGGTGGCAAGCCCAAGCTGAAATCGCGGGTGACCATCAAATGGGCGGCTGGCAACGACGGCGATCGCGCCCTGAAGATCATCCTGCGCGGCAGCGTGCCTCCGCCGAAAAAGCAGTAGCCGAGCGGTGGCCCGCGACTTCTTGTAGAATCGAAAGATAACCAACGAGACTGAACGCATCCGCACGGCCACGAAGCCGCCCCGAGTGATCGCCATCTATCCGGGTTCTTTTGACCCTATCACCAGCGGTCACCTGGACCTGATTGAGCGGGGGTGCCGTCTCTTTGACAAGCTGATCGTCTCGATCTTACGAAACGAAGCTAAGCAGCCCCTGTTCAGCGTGGAAGAGCGCATCGAGATGCTGCGCGAAGTGGTGAGCTGCTATACCAATGTGACCGTGGACTCCTTCGATGGCCTGCTGGTGGACTATGCGGCGCAGAATGGCGCAACCGTGCTGTTGCGCGGTATCCGGGCGATTTCGGATTACGAATATGAGCTGCAGATGGCTCTGATGAACCGCCGGCTGCAGCCCGAGATCGAGACGGTTTTCATGATGGCTGGAGAGGCCCACTCGTTCATCAGCTCGCGCCTGGTGAAGGAGGTGATCGCGCTGGGGGGCAACATCGGGGGACTGGTGCCGGCCTCCGTGGAGGTCCGTCTGCGGAAGAGGTTCGGACGAAGTTGAGTGAAGTCGAGTAAAGTCAAAAGGAATCATATGCAAGTGCAATCTCATCAAGATATCGCGGAGCGCATCGCTACCATCAGCGTCTCTTCCACCATGAAGGTGGCGGCCGACGCGGAGCGGTTGCGTGTAAAGGGCGTGGACGTGGTGGATTTCGGCGCGGGCGAGCCGGACTTCCCCACACCCGATAACATCAAGCGGGCGGCCATACGGGCCCTGGATCAGAATTTCACGAAATATACCAACGCGGGCGGGACGCTGGAGTTGAAGCAGGCGGTGTGTGAGCGGCATGCCGCGGATTTCGGCACGCACTATCAGCCGAACGAGTGCCTGATTACTGTGGGCGGTAAGCACGCCATCTTCAACCTGACGCAAGCGCTCCTCGATCCCGGCGACGAGGTGGTGATCCCCGTGCCCTACTGGGTCACTTACAAAGATGTAGTGAACTACGCTGGCGCCAAGTGCGTGTTCGTGGAGACCGACGAAGAACAGGGGTTCACGCTGACGGCGGATATGATTGAGCCGTACCTGAACGCGCGCACCAAACTGGTCATGATTAACTCGCCGTGTAATCCCAGCGGCGCGGTGCTGGAGCGCGCGGAGTTCGAGAAGATCCACCGGCTCACCGCGGAGCGCGGGATCTTCCTGATGACGGACGAGTGCTACTGCCGCTTTCTCTACGACAGCGAGCCCTTTTCGATCGCGTCGGCCGCCGGCGCCAGGGAAAATGTGCTGGTGGCCGGTTCGCTGTCGAAAACCTATTCCATGACGGGCTGGCGAATCGGCTTTGTCCTGGCGCCGCCGCCTGTGATCGGCGCCATGCTGAAGCTGCAGAGCCATGCCACGTCCAATCCCACCTCGATTGCGCAAAAGGGCGCCGTGGAAGCGTTGCGCGGCCCGCAGGAATCCGTGGGTGTGATGTTGGCCGAATATGCCCGGCGCCGCGATTTTGTGATCCAGCGGCTGCGCGCGATTCCCGGCGTGCGTTGCGCCGAGCCGCGCGGCGCATTCTACGCTTACCCGGATATCGGAGTCGCGTTCCGGGACGGCATCTCCAGCAGCATGCAATTCGCCGAGAAACTGCTGGAGAAGGCGGCCGTGGCGGTCGTCCCCGGCGAGGCGTTCGGCACCAGCAGGCACGTGCGTATCTCATACGCCACGTCAATGCACGAACTGGGGCGGGGCCTGGAGCGCCTGCACCGGTTTATCGTGAACGAGTGACAGTCCGGCGGCTCACTCCCTCGGCCCTCGAGAAAATCTGGGGCACTCCGGATACGGAGCCCTGGTATCCGCGGTCGGAACGAAAAACCGGCGAGGTGTGGTTCAGCGCGCCGGAAGAACCCAGGCTCCTGGTGAAGTTCCTGTTCACATCCGAGAGCCTCTCGGTGCAGGTGCACCCACCGGATTCCGCGGCTGGGCCCGGTAAGACCGAGATGTGGCACGTGCTGCGGGCGGATCCCGGAGCCCGGCTGGCGCTGGGCTTCGCGCGGCAGCTAGACCGGGATCGGCTACGCGCCTCGGCGCTTTCGGGCGAAATCGAAGGGCTGCTGCGCTGGTACCAGGCGCAGCCTGGCGATACATTCTTTGTCCCCGCTGGTACGGTGCACGCCATCGGAGCGGGCATCGCGCTCTGCGAAATCCAACAGTACAGCGACGTTACTTACAGGTTGTACGATTATGGCCGCCCGCGCGAATTGCATCTGGATGCCGGCATGGCGGTGGCGGACCTGGGTTGCTATCCAGGGCCGAGCGTGCCGGCCGATCTGGGTGACGGACGCAGGCTGCTGGTCGAGTGCCCTTACTTTCGCACGGAATCGATGGATGTGTTGGGGCAGTTGAATTACACAAGCGGGCCGCGCTCCGATCTGCTGATCTGTATCGATGGCAGTGGCCACTTCGGCGGCGAGGCGTTCGCCCCCGGCCAGGTTTGGGTGGCGCCGGCAGGCATGGAGGCGTTCACGATCACCGCCAATCGAAGCGCGAGACTGCTGCGCACGTTCGTGCCGTAGTCCCCAGATATTCTAAAATACGTTAGTGTCCCCACACGAACCGTCCTCGCGCAGCGCTATAGCATCATCCGCGGCGGCCGTGGCGAGCGCGGTGGCGGCGCTGAGTTGTTGTCTGCCGCTCGGACCGTTCCTATTAGCCGCGGGATCCGCGGGCGCCTCCGGTCTCTTCGTCTCGCTGCAACCTTACCTGATTGCCTTCGCGGTCCTGATGCTCGTCATGGGATTCGTACAAGCCTTTCGCGGGCGCCGCTGCACACGCCGGCGGCGCATCACAAACATCGCGGTGCTGATCTGCTCGACCGCCCTGGTCGCCGCGATGCTGTTCGCGCATGTGCCGGCGAGCGCGCCCCAGGGCCAGCCGGCCGTGGCCGCATTTCGTCTGGATAGTTTCCGGCAGGCGTTCAACGCCGCCGCGGATCGCAGGCGGGTGGTCGTGCTGCTCTCGCCTACTTGAGGGACCTGCCTGCGGGGGGCCTCCGCGGTCGAATCCGTTCTGCGCGACGTGCACGATCCCAATGTCCGCGTGTTTGTAGTTTGGGAGCCCGTGCTCTTGACGGACTGGCATGCGCCGGACTCGGGCGCCGTGGGACGCGTGCCGGATACCCGCGCCATGCAATACTGGGATCCCCAACACGCGCTTTCGGGAGAGATCCGCCGTGTGGCGGACTCCAACCCGCAGGGGGTTCTAGGTGAGCACCGGCTGCGCGCCAAGGTAGTGTGGGACTTCGTGGCGCTGTACCCGCCGGGCGTGCGCTGGGGTGACACGTGGCCCACCGCCCAGTTTGCCGGCGCGCCGGTGGTGCGAGTGATCGACGATCTGCGAAGGATCCTTACTCCTCCGCCACCACGGGATTCCGCAGTTCGCCCAGTCCTTCCACGCGAACAATCACTTCATCGCCGGGCTTGAGCCAGCGCGGCGGTTTGCGGGCGAACCCCACGCCCGACGGCGTGCCGGTGGCCACTACGTCACCCGGCTCGAGCGTGAAGACGCTCGAAAGGTAAGCGATCAGGTCGGGGATCTTGAAGATCAGGTCGCTCGTGTTGCTGTGCTGGAGCACCTCGCCGTTGATGGTCGTGCTGATATCCAACGCATGCGGATCGGGCACCTCGTCGGCAGTCACGATAGCGGGTCCCATGGGTGCGAATGTGTCGAAGGTCTTGCCGATCATCCACTGCGTAGTCCGCATCTGGAAATCGCGCGCGCTTACGTCGTTGAAATTGGTGTAGCCGAATACGTAGTCCCGCCATTTTTCGGCCGGAATGTGGCGGCCGCGCTTGCCCACGACGAAGGCCATCTCAGCCTCGTAATCGGGCTTGGTGGAGTTCTTCGGCAGGACGATCGGCTCGTGACAGCCGATCGTCACGTTCGAGAATT
This sequence comes from Bryobacteraceae bacterium, assembly GCA_035308525.1. GTDB lineage: Bacteria > Acidobacteriota > Terriglobia > Bryobacterales > Bryobacteraceae > Bog-159. Next base: position 4,247 of record DATGGM010000338.1, on the reverse strand, counting down.
TGGCGAAGATGGTAGGCACTTCTGGTATCTCCATCTTGGATTCGAGCGCGTGCGCCCGGTAGTTGAGGCCTATGCAAATGATCTTCGGGGGACGTTGCAGCGGCGCGCACAGCTTGACCTGCGCGACCTTCACGATCTCCCCCCAGGGCGGATCGTACAACCAGCGCTCGATCCGTTGGAGCGCGTCGGCGCCTCCGGTCAACACGGACAAAAGATCATCGAATCCGGCGCGGCGGATGGCGACAACATCGGCGCCGTTAAGGACGCCCGGTTCGGGTTCGGGCTCTCCATGGCGTTGAAAGGTAACCAGTCGCATATTCGGATTGTAGCAACTGCATCAAAATAGTTCCCGCTGCATAACTCCCGTTATTCAGCGGGATGGTAAACTTCTTACGACGCATCCACTGCAAATCTGTCTCAACTTATGCAGTGACAGGAGAGTTCGATGCAGCGATGGTTTCCACTGTTGTTGCTGGTCGCGATGGCATCACCAAGCCGGGCCGCGGATAGCGCATCGGAGAGGGGCCCCCTCAAGTTGACGCTGAAGCGCGCCGTGGAACTGGCGCTGTCTCCGGAAGGGAACACCTACATCCAACTCTCCGATGAGAACCTTCGTCAGGCCAAGTCACGCACCGACGAGGTCCGCTCCGCGCTGCTCCCCGATATCGAGACCCAGGCTTCGCAAACTACCGCCATGCGCAGCCTGGCCGCCCTGGGTCTGGACCTGGCCGCCAGCGACACGCTTTTAGGGGCCGCCAAGAACCCGCCTCCTTGCACCGCCAGTCCGCTGATCTGCGGCGTATTGAATACCGCGGAAGCACCTCTGCTCGAAGATATAGCCGCCAAGATCCCGCGCGTGGTGGGCCCCTTTAATTCGGTCGACGTGCGCGCCCGGCTCACCCAGAGCGTATTCGACTTCAGCAATATCCGCCGCTATCAGTCCTCCCGCGCCGCCCTGCGCGCCGCGCGCAACGACCGCAATACCACCGACAACTCTGTGTCGGCCAGCGTCGCCAAAGCGTACCTGACCGCGCTCCGCGCCAATGCCGACGTGGAAGCCTATCAGGCCAATGTGGGCCTGGCGGAAGCTGTCCTGAAACAGGCTGAGAACCAGAAGAGCGTCGGCACCGGCACGGGGATCGAAGTTACTCGCGCGAAGGTGCAGTTATCGAACGAGAAACAGCGCTTGTTAGTGGTCCAGAATGAGCGAACCAAGGCCTATCTCCAGTTATTAAGAGTCATGGGGCTCAACCTGGCGACCGAGTTAGAGCTTACCGACAAACTCAGTTACGCGCCGGTGGACGCCGTCGGCGTCGAGCAGGCTGAAAACCAGGCCCGCCAGAACCGGCCGGATATCAAAGCGCAGGCCGAACGGGAAGACGCGGCCCGCCTTAACGCCAATGCCGTGCGCTACGAACGCCTGCCGAACATGGTCGCCTACGCGGACTATGGCACCACCGGAGTCAACGGCGCCACCGTGGCGCTGCTTCCTACCCGGGACTTCGGTTTTGCGCTGCGCGTTCCCATCTTCGATGGCGGCCGGCGCGACGCTCGCCGTGCCGAGACCGCCTCGCAGTTCCGCCAGGAGCGGGTGCGCTCCAACGATATTCACGAGCAGCTCGAACTGGAAGTTCGCATGGCTCTCGACAGCCTGCACTCCGCCGAGGAGCAGGTGAAAGTGGCCGAGGCGGGACTCTCGCTGGCACAGAGCGAGTTCACCCAGGCCCGCCGCCGCTACGAAGCCGGTGTGGCCAGCAGCCTGGAGGTTACCGATGCGCAAACCCGTTTGGAACGCGCCCGCGATAATCAGATAGCCGCGCTCTACAACCACAACATCGCGCGTGTGGATCTCGGCCAGGCCACGGGAACCATCCTCGAGGTGGTGCAGCGTGAACCATCCGGCAGCTCCGCACCACCCGGCATGACGCCGCCAAAGGAGCCCGAGGCCGCAACCGTGATCGCTATTCCTGAGCCGCCGGAAATCCCCGCGCAGGTCGATATCGCACACATGGCCGTGCCGTTTACTTCGACCGCCCCAGCCCCCGCGGCGCGCTGGATGACTGCCGCGCGCGTCGTCCGCCGTGCTCCCGCCCGAAGGTCTCACGTGCGAAGAGTGGCCGCCAAACAGCGTGTGCACCGCCACAAAGCCCGCCGGGCAACCAAAACCTCCTGATAGTCGTCTAAGTTGTTACAGAACCGCGACGTCAAGGAGCGGCGGCCGCCGCGAGCCTGCTATAATGGCATCGGGTTCCTCGGGTTAGAAATTTATGAATAGCCGTATCAAATACCTGGTGGTCACCACCTCTACATGTGTCAGTTTGCTGCTGGTTTTGGGCACCGTGCTCGCCAGAAGCGCGTCCACCGACCGCCCCTATCCGCAACTTGGCGTCTACACGGAAGTCCTGCACCGCATCAAAAGCGAATACGTGGAAGAGCCGGACATGAAGAGCGTTACCCTGGGGGCTCTGAACGGCCTACTGGAATCCGTCGATCCCTTCGCCAGCTATCTGAATGCCGACCAGTACAAGGATTATTTGAAGAATAAGGATGCCCACAAGGCGGGTCTGGGCGTGGTTCTGGCCAAGAAGTTCGGTTTCGTCGGCATCGTGGGCGTGGCGCCCGGGTCTCCGGCCGCCAAGGCGGGCCTGGGCACCAACGACATGCTGGAAACCATCAACGGCGTGGCCACCCGCGATATGCCTTTGGCATACGCCACCCTGCTGCTCGAAGGCGACCCTGGTTCCACCGTGGAGTTGACTGTCGTGCGCGTGCGGCGTCCCGAGCCCCAGAATCTCAAGCTGACGCGCGCCAATATTTCTTATCCTTCGGTGGTGCAAAAAATGATGGCCGATAATGTCGGCTACATCCAGCCGGAAACCCTGGTTCCAGGCAAGGTGAAAGAAATAGCCGGCGCGGTCGAGGCGCTGCAGAAGCAAGGTGCGCAGAAGCTGATCCTGGATTTGCGGAACTGCGCCATGGGATCGCCGCAGGAGGGTATTGCGCTGGCAAATCTGTTCCTGTCCAACGGGGAGATCACCTATTTGCAGGGCCAGAAGGTGCCGCGGCAGGATTTTCAGGCGGATGCATCCAAGGACATCACCAAACTGCCGTTGGTGGTCATCACCAATCGGGGTACGGCGGACGGGGCGGAAATCGCCGCGGCGGCCCTCATGGAAGACAAGCGCGCGGAACTGGTTGGCGAGCGTACCTACGGCGATGCCTCGCTGCGCAAAGCCGTCACCATGGAAGACGGCGGCGCCATCATCCTGTCAGTGGCCAAATATTACTCGCCGAACGGCAAAGCTATCCAGGATGTAGGCGTGACGCCGGAAACGGTGATGTCGGAACCCGAGGCCCAAGTAGAGCTTGATGAAAACGGTGAGCCATTGCCGGAGACACCCGATCAGCCGGAGCGCAAACGCGAAGATCCGCTGCTAAAGAAGGCCATCGAAATCGCCAACGGCCAAAAGACCGCCTAAGGTCTTCCAGCGCCGCTTTCAACGTCGATACGCCAGGAACACGGCGATCCGGTCCCAGCGGTCCCCTGCCCACACCCCCGGGCCGATCTGGTAGCCGCGTTCGCGCAAGAGATCCTCGGGGCTCTTCGACTGCTTCCAGGATTTGTGGTTATATCCCACCCAGACCCGGTCCCCCGAAATTTCAGCCACGCTGGAGACGTTCACCAGGTTCCATTTCCGGTGATAGTGAGCTTCCAGATAGTAGTTCATCGGGAAGGCCAGGTACGGGTCGAGGAAGTCGACCGTTGCCGGGCTGGAGCCTGATCCTTCGCGGGCGTTCAACTCGATCACCTGGCCGGTCAGCACATCCATGTTATTCCTGAGCTCGGGGAACAGCGTGACGCGGTAAGTGCCGAAAGCGCCCCAAGCCGCTGCGATAAGGATCACGATGAATCGCGCCCATTTCGGGCGCAGAGCCACCAGTCCCAGCGCCAGCAGCGACAGATAAGGTACCGCCGAGACGATCAGATGGCGGTTGCCCCAGATCGAATTGCGCAGCACGTTGCTGATCAGGTAAGCCGCGGTAGGGGGCAGAAACGCCAGCAGGGCCGTGAAGCGCAAGCGGCTGTCTGCGAGCGGGTCGGCGCTGCGAAAGACCCTCCATAGCCCGGCCGCCATGGCGCCAAACAAGAAGAACACCATCGCCGAGGCTACCGGAACCGGCCATAGTGGACCGTCGCAGCCCACGTAATACCACCACAGGTCGCCGATCTTGGGGTGGCGGATCCA
>DATGGM010000337.1:0-28744 GCA_035308525.1 Bryobacteraceae bacterium | reverse complement strand
GTGATCGCCTGCGCGCAACCGCCGCCATGGATCTGAGCGACGGGCTTTCGCTGGACCTGCGCCGGCTGGCTGTGGCGTCCGGCCTGGAGGCGGCCATCGAGGCGCCGCCCCGCTTTCGAGGTGCAAGTTTGGAGCAGGCACTAAACGGCGGGGAAGATTACGAGTTGTTGTTTACAGTCCGGCCGCGCACGGATGTTCCACCGCAATACCAGGACCTGCCGCTTACTCGCATCGGGAGCATGCGCCGCGGCCGCCCGGGCGCCGTGTATCTCGACGGCGCGCGGCTCGCGCCGCTCGGTTACGATCACTTCCGGAGCGCCACGTGAGCACGCCCGATCCCGCGCCGGTGCTGGAATTAATCGACGCCTTCCGCCGCTCGAAGACCATGTTCACGGCCGTCTCGCTCGGTGTGTTCGAAGCACTGCATGAGGGCCCGGCCACTGCGGCGGCGCTCGCGGCGCGCCTCGGCGGACAGGCGGAACCGCTGGCACGCCTGCTGGACGCGTGCGCGGGCATGGGGCTGCTGCGCCGGCAGGACGGGGCTTACACCAACCAACCCGTCGCGGAAGCTTACCTCTGCGACCAAAGCCCGCTCTCACTCACCGGGTATGTGCATTATTCGGACGCGGCCCTCTTCCCGATGTGGGCCCATCTGGAAGACGCGGTCCGCCAGGGCACGCACAGATGGACGCAGACCTTCGGCTGGCAAGGATCTCTGTTCGATCATTTCTTTAAAACGCCGGAGCAGCAACGCCATTTTTTGCGCGGCATGCACGGCTTCGGACAGTTGAGCTCTCCGGCCGTGGTGGCGGCTTTCGATTTGTCCCGGTTCGAACATTTAGTGGATCTCGGGGGGGCCACCGGTCACCTGGCCGTAGCCGCTTGTGAACGGTATCCCACCTTACGGGCCACGGTCTTCGATCTACCCGCGGTTACCGAGATAGCGCGCGAATTCGTGGCTGCGTCGCCCGCGAAGGACCGCATCGAAGTAGCTGCCGGCGACTTTTTCCTCGACAATTTGCCGCCCGCGGGCCTATATTCGCTAGGGCGCGTCCTGCACGACTGGCCGGAGGACAAGATTCGGATGCTGCTGTCGAAGATTCTTTACGCGCTGCCGGCGACCGGCGCGCTGCTGCTGGCGGAAAAGCTGCTGGACGAGGACCGCGCGGGGCCCACACCGGTACACATGCAATCGCTGAACATGCTGGTCTGCACCGAGGGCCGTGAGCGTACGCTGACCGAGTATGCAGAACTGTTGCGCGGTGCGGGTTATGCAAACGTGGAGGGCCGCCGGACTGGGACGCCGCTGGATGCCGTGTTGGCCACCAAGGGCAACTTCGATCAGTACTCGTAACCACCGGGTGTCTCCGGGCATCAGATAATGAAGTAAGTTGTAGAAACGGCAATCCTATCCGGAGCGGGAATCCTTATTCATGACTTGGTGCTTTCGCTTATCCAGGCATATACCCTTGGCCTTTTGTATTCTTTTGTTTAGCGCGCTAATACCCGCGCGCGCACACGCTCAGAGCGGGTCGGATCCCACCAAGCCAGGGGGGCCCGAGAGCGCGCCCGCGCGGCCGGTCCCACAGAACCAGGACACCGCTCCAGCCCAGACACCCGAGCAGCAGGACAAGCGGGTTTTCGGCGTCTTCCCCAATTACCGGACCACGGATGGAAACGTGCCGTTTCAGCCGGTCACCAGCCGGCAGAAGTTCCTCATCGGCTTAAAAGACTCGTTCGACTGGCCGGTCTACCTCACCGGCGGCGCGTTCGCGGCTCTCTACCAGCTTGAGAATCAGAACCCGTCATTCGGGCAGGGCATGAAGGGCTACGCACGCCGTTACGGAACCGCCCTAGGCGACCAGATTATCGGCAACATGATGACGGAGAGCCTCTTCCCCGCCCTGCTGCACGAAGACCCGCGCTACTTCCGGATCGGCCGCAGCCGCGGCAGCGTCCTGCACCGTGCGGGATATGCGGCATCCCGCATCTTCGTCACCCGCACAGACAGCGGCGGACGGCGGTTTAATTTCTCCGAATGGCTGGGAAACGCTTCGGCGGTGGCCATCTCGAATGCCTATTATCCGGACACCCGCACGGCGTCCGACAATATCCAGCGGCTGGGGATTGCCTGCGCGACGGACGCCTTCTCGCAGGTGATGAAAGAATTCTGGCCGGACGTGAAGCATGCGCTGTTTCACCGGCACGAGCCGTACGATCAGGCGCTGCTCAGCCAGTCCCACTGAGCGGAGTCCGTGCGGCCCTACGCATGGCTTCCAGCGATTCCCGGGCGAAGCTTTTTTGCAGGCTTCTCGATAGCGGGTACCCAACCTTCGCCAGGCCTTTCGGCCGCGAGAAGGCATAGATGTTGTACCAAACGGTTTGGTCTTCGGGCCGCCATTCCACGGTGAAACGTTCCTCTCCGATCTCCGCGTGGGCCTCCAGAGTGCCGTACGCGAAGCCGAATTCCGGGTGATCGCCGCCTTCATCCACGATGTATACAATGCGGCTGGCGTTCAGCGACCAGAAGCCGAAGTGATGCGCCAGCACCGCGACTGTGGACCCCACCTTTATGGGAGTATCCGTCCAGCAAAGCTCTATCCAGCCGATGTCGAACATTTTCCACCGCCGCATGGCCTCCACGGCGCGAGCAAACAGCGCGGTACCGGTTCCTAACTGGATGCGATTGCGATCTACCGTATAACCGGCGGGAGCCTGCTCCCTGGTGGCCCCTTGCCCGGCGTAAGAAAACGGGTGTCCGCGTTGCGCCTCGAGAAAGGCTTGAATGTAATGCCGCGAGGGCCTAGTGAAAAGAAATCTCGAGCAGGCCTCTGATTGACCCATCAAAGAAATCATAGCCGGGATCTTTCCACCGGCGTAGGAGTTCTATACCTTTACAAGGAGGCGGTGTCGGTAGTAGTATCGACGTGCGCCAAAATACTTCAGAGGATACTTCAGGGTGCCAGGAGGGGTTTTAATGATTTCTCGGAATTTCTTACGGGCGGCAGGTGTGTTGCTTCTCTTCGCGGTAACCAGCACGATCACTGCCAAGAATGGGCGGGATTTCTCAGGCTTTTATAATCTCGTCAATGTAACGGACAAGGGCGCCGAGGTGCAAGCCACCTTCGTTGTTCGCCTTTTCAATTACAGCGGCCTGGATCTGAAGCAAGCCGCGGTAAGCGTACGCGAGTCGCCTCCGGGCCTGCGCACACTGGCCAGCTTCCGGCCCGTCTCCACCTGGGCGGATGGGACCGATATCGTGATGGAACAGCAGATCAGTATTTCACGGCAGGAATTCGAGCAATGGAGCCAGCATTGCCAGCCCGCCGTCTTCGTCATCTACAAGGACGATAACGGCCACGAGTTCCAGAAAACCGCGCAAGTCAGCCCGCACCCGATCGCCGCGCCGCAGAACGAAGCGCAGTAACGGGCTGAACCCGTGAAGTCCACCTTCAGGAGAAAATCAATGCGCCACTATCTAAACTTTTCAATCATTCTGGGGACGGCCATAGTACTGGGCATGCCCGCGCTGGCTCAGCAGGACGTCATCACAACCCTGATCGGCGGTGGTCCCAACGGAATACCCGCGCTTCAATCCGACCTCAATCAGCCCAAGGCGATCATCGTCGATTCCGCCGGGAACTACTATTTCTCCACAATTCAGCAGAACCGTACGTTCAAGGTCTCCACCTCCGGTACATTGACCGTGGTGGCTGGAATGGGTGTTTCCGGGTATTACGGGGACGGCCTCCCCGGTGGAGCAGGGGAAGCCCAGCTCGCCTTTCCGGACGGCATTGCGGTGGACGGAAGCGGTAACATCTACATCGCCGACGTTAACAATTGCATCGTGCGCAAAGTGGATACGACCAATACCATTACAACCATCGCCGGCAAACCGAATCAGTGCGGCTACGGCGGCGACGGGGGCCCCGCCGCCAGCGCCCTCCTCTACCACCCGTCGACCCTGGCCCTGGATGGTTCCGGGAATCTATTTATCGCCGATCAAGCCAATTGCCGTATCCGAAAGCTAGTCCTGACGACGGGAGTCATCACGACTTACGTCGGCACGGGAGTTACCGTGGCGTGCAACTATGGCGGCGATGGAGGACCGGCCACCAGTGCGCTGGTGAATAACCCCACGGGTGTCGCCGTGGATACCGCCGGGAATTTGTACTTCTCCGACACCAACAATTACCGCATACGCATGGTGACCAAGGCTACCGGCACCATCACCACCGTCGCCGGCAACGGGACCGCCGGATACTCCGGCGACGCGGGCCCGGCCACCAGCGCTGAAATCAGACAGGTCTACGAGGGTGTCGCGGTGAACGGCGCCGGCACCACTGTGACCATAGCGGACACCGGCAATACCCGCATACGACAATTCACAGTGGGGGGAAACATCACCACAATTGGGGATTCGACCGGCTGCATCGGATTCTCTGGCGACACCGGACCGGCCCTCAGCGCCTGTTTCAACAGCCCGCAAGGCGTGGCGGTTACCGCCGGCGGAAATATCTTTGTGACCGACCAAAACAACAATCGCGTGCGCGAGTTCACCGTTGGCGGCAACATCAACACCGTCACAGGCAACGGCAGCAACAGCACACCGACCCTCAGCGCCGGCGTTCCCCCGCAAGGCGTGGTGCTGAACTTCCCGTATGATCTGCTGATCGATCCAGCGAACAATATCTTCGTAAACGATTCCAACAATTGTCTGGTGCGCGAACTGGTGCACTCCACGAACCTGGTGAACTTCTTCGCGGGCACCGGAGTTTGTGGGGATACCGGCAGTGGCGGCGCGGCCACCAGCGCCGAGTTGCAGAAGAACTACGCGACAGCCCGGGACAGCAACGGCAACATCTACATCGCCGATACCTTGAACTGCATCGTGCGGATGGTGAACAACGCGGGCATCATCAGTACTTTCGCGGGCGTGGCAGGCCACTGCGGATACTCGGGGGATGGCGGGCCAGCCACCAGCGCGAACGTGAACCAGGTCTTCGGTCTCGCCGTAGACAGCCAGAACAATTTGTATATCGCTGATTACTACAATCAAGCGATCCGGAAGGTTAGCGGGGGCACCATTACGACAGTGGCGGGCAATGGGATCCGAGGTTTTCTGGGAGATGGCGATCCGGCCACGGTAGGTGAGCTAAACGATCCCGTGGGGCTGGCTTTCGATGGCGCCGGAAATCTCTACATTGCCGAGGAAGGTAATTGCATCATCCGCGAGCTGGTGGCCTCTACAGGCTTCCTGCAGACCGTCGTGGGAATCCCCGACCTTTGCGGTTTCAGCGGCGATGGCACGGCGATCGATCATAGATTATCCAACCCCGACGGTGTGGCGTCCGATGCGTTCGGCAACCTCTTCATCGCCGACTCCAACAACCACCGCCTGCGTTGGGTGGATACAAACGGTAATATGACTACCTTCGCGGGAACCGGGACCGCCGGACTGTACGGCGATGGCGGGCCAGCCACGGACGCCTATCTGTATACTCCGACCGGGATCGCGCGGGATGCCGCGGGCAACTTCCTGGTCGCGGATTATAACAACCTCCGCATCCGCGAAGTCACGGCATTCGCCGCGCTGAATACTTCCTCCACGAATGTGAACTTTGGTCAGGTCGTCGTGAAGACTACCAGCGCAGCGCAAGTCGTAACCCTGAGTGCTCTGGGACCGTTGGCCCTCGGCAGCATTTCCATCACCGGGCCGTTCGCCGAGTCCGATAATTGCGGGCCAAGCTTGCCGAACGAGACCGCCTGCAAGGTTTATATCGTCTTCAAACCTACCAGTTCCGGTAATCAAACCGGCACCCTGACCATCCTACATAACGGATTCTTCGACTCGGTCTCCACAGTCAGCCTGGAAGGTACCGGAACCGCGATCACCGTCACGGGCGGCCCGCTGCCGTTCGGTAGCGTGGCCGTAAAAACCACCAGCGCCGCAAAGACGATCACCATCACCAACAAGGGCGCCACCAGCGTCACGATGGGTACCATCACGCTTGACGAGAGCACCGACTTCATTATTTCCGCCAATACCTGCCCAGCTTCGGGCAGCACGCTGGCGGGCGGCGCGAAGTGCACCGTGAGCGTGGAGTTTCATCCCCAAGCCACCGGCGCGAAGAAAGGCGCCCTGGTCATCAACGACAGCGATCCTGGAAGTCCGCAGGTAGTGGGTATGACCGGAACAGGCACCGCCACAGTCGGATTTACTCCGGGTTCGCTCACGTTTGCCACGCAGGCGATCGGCACTACCAGCGTCAACACCAAGATCACGCTGACCAACAGCACGGGCGCCACGCTGACCCTGGGCAACCCGGCGCTATCGTTCACCGGTCCGTTCGCCAGTGCCAAGGCCAGCACCTGTACCAACGGTGGGCTGATCGCCGCCGGCGGCACCTGCTCCGTCTTCGTTACCTTCACGCCGACGGCGCTGGGGTACGTCACGGGGACAATGAGCGTCACCGACAGCGATGCCAGCAGTCCGCAGATTGTGGCGCTGGCGGGGACCGGCACAGGCGTGGAATTTACGCCCAATCCAGTTAGCTTTGGCACGTCCACAGTGGGCGTCCAGGTACTCTCCGCGGTCACCATCACCAACACTAGCGGCGCACCGATCACCTTCACCGCCGCCACCATCAATGGCACTAACAGCGCGGATTTCTCAACCAACAACACCGATCCGCCGTGCCACGGTACAGTGGCTGCCGGCGCCGCCTGCACTTTCAACATCTACTTTAGGCCTTCCATCGTGGGAGCCGAATCCGCGAATTACGTGGTGTACGACAATAGTCCCGGCAGCCCGCAAGTGTTGAAGCTCAGCGGCACAGGACAGTAACACAGCGGTGGCGCACGCGCCAGGGTGCGTGCGCCGCCAGGCCAACCCGCTTTTCGGCTGGCGGTTTAGTACAATCGCCACATGACCACGCAGAATTACTCGAACCACGTGCGCATCGTGCGGGGCTTCCACTTTGTCCTGGGAGGCATCCTGTTCTTCACCTTGATCGGATCGCTGATCAATCTCTGGAAATCCTGGGGCGATCACGAACGGCTGTACAGCGCCGCGCTGATCGTGGTGCTGACCGTGTGCTGCGGCATGCTCTTCAACTATTGCCGCGCCTTCCCGCTCAAGGCGCAGGACCGCGCCATCCGCGCCGAGGAGAACCTGCGCCACTTTGCGCTCACAGGCAAGCTGCTGGACGCGCGCCTGGACACGCGCCAGGTGGTGGCGCTGCGCTTTGCTCCCGACGACGAGTTCCTGGAGCTGTCCAAAAAAGCCGCGGAAAGTAATATGAAGCCGGATGACATCAAGCGCGCCATCAAGAACTGGAAGGCGGATAACTACAGGGCATAGCGGAGCAGTTATGGCACAAACCGAATCCACCATGGTCGGGCTGGGAACGCCGGCGCCGGATTTTCAACTGCCGGATGTGGTGTCCGGCCGGACTGTCAACCTGGCGGACTTCGCCGGAAAGAAGGCGATGCTGGTGATGTTCATTTCGCGCCACTGCCCCTATGTGCAGCATGTCAAGCAGGAGCTCGCGCGTCTGGGCCGGGACTACCAAGCCCAATCGCTGGGCATTGCGGCCATTTCGCCGAACTATGTGGTCGATTATCCGGACGACGCGCCGGAGCGCTTGCGCGAGATGGCGGCGGAGCTCGATCTTACCTACCCGCTCTGCTACGACGAAACGCAGAAGGTTGCCAAAGCGTTCGACGCCGCCTGCACGCCCGATTTCTTCCTGTACGACGAGCACAGGCGGCTGGTCTACCGCGGCCAGTTGGACGGCAGCCGTCCGAAAAACGATTTGCCGGTCAGCGGAGCCGACCTGCGCGCGGCCATCGACGCCACGCTTTCCGGCCAGCCGGTGAGTGCGCTGCAGAGGCCCAGCGTGGGCTGCAACATCAAATGGAAGCCATAAGAATTATCACTTGCAGCCGGGCAGCACAAACGCTCCGATGCGGGTGCCAGGGGATGCCGCACCGCTCTTGAGGTAATTCCCCACGAACCAGAAGGTACAGTCGTCAGCGGGATCCACCGTGATATTGGTGTAGTCTTCCCAACGCAGGCCACCCGTTTGGGACGCCTGTCCTTCGGCCAGCACCGATTCGTGAAAGGTCAGTTGCCCCTTGGGGTCTTTCGCCAAACGCGCTGCAAAGCGCTGGCCGGGAAAGTTGGGATCGCCGCCGAACGCGTAGCCGATGCCGATGCCGCCCCGGCGATCCATCGCCATGCTGCCCAGCCAGCGATAATTTCCGCCGGGAGCATAGGTGCCCTGCTGGTACAGGACCGGATCGCGCTGTGGATTCAGGCGGAACTCGTACCAGCGCACGCCCCCACCGTGCGCGGCGGTGGCGATGGAATGCTCCGCCAGGATGGACTCCTGCCGGCCGATCTTCCGGTACACCAGCCGCTCAATCAGCTTGTCGCCCTGTGAATCGAGGCGCCGTTCCGTGCCCGGCTGCGTGACGCAACTGCTCAACTGGCCGTCGCAAAGATAATGATACGGCGCCACCGTGATTTTTTGAGGCGCGGAAACATTCGTCCTTGAGAGGTCGGTCCAATCGACATGCACCTTGTAGAAATAAATGCCATCGTCCTGGAAGATCTTCTTCAGTTGCGTGCCGCCCGTGGACATCATGATGTTGGGCGCGTCCGCCGGCGGCCGCTGCTTGCCAACCACGTCGGAATTCAGCATGAAGACGCCGCCATCGATCACCACGCACTGCTCGGTGGCCGGCAGACCCTTGAGCATCTTATTCCGGTCGGCGATGCAGTCGTGCTTTTGGGTGACCACGCCGGGAAGCGGATCGTCGCTGGTGCTGGTCGGATTGTAGTAGCCGTCGGGCCAAACCGCGGGGCGCGGATAATCCGGAAAGAGCGGCCGCTGGAACTCGTAGCGATAATACGGTCCCAGTGGATCGGGCGTGGCGCTCACGGCGTAACACATGGCGTACGGTGCTTGGGGATTGTCCGGCGGGCGGCTGAAGACCGGAACCACGATGAGCCAGCGGTCGGCCAACTGGTCGTAGCGCACTACCGAGTCGCCACTATTGCTGACTGGGCAGCGCACGCCGAAGCCGGCGAATACGGTGTTGTTCGGTACGGCGCCATAGAGCAGCTTGCCGGTGACGTGATACTTCTTGCCCTTCTTGGTGAAGACGGCCATATAGCCGCCCAGGATCTCAAAGATATGGTTCGGTCCCACCGCCAGGCTGACGTCGATGCCGCCGCGCCGCGCGCCGGCGCGGCCCGTGTCAGTCTCGGCGGCGTTGTCCGCGCCGGGAAACGCGCGGCCGGTGAATCCCTCGCCCAGCCCGTCGAAGCTGACCAGCGGTTCGATCGCGGCGCGCGTCCCCTGTGTGGTCTGCTCCACAGCGGCGCCGGCTGCGGAGATCTCGGGCGCCGGTGGTTGTGGCGGAATTGGCGCGGAACCGCGAGGCCGGCCGGCGCCAGGCGGCCGCCGCGCCGGAAGCGCTGCCGGCGGAGTCACACCCAAACCGGCGCCCGGTCCTTTGATCGAGCCTTGCCGCACGGGCGGGCTCTCCACCGCGGGATGAATCACGACCGGCTTATCGGGGATGAACTGAGCCGCTTTTACCAGAGCCAGGCTAACCACCGCCAGGGCGAAACGTTTCAATGATGCGGTCCCTCCGCGAACAGAATATCAAAGTGGCCGCGATGCCGTTACCTTTTTGCCCGAAGCCAGTAGTAACTTTGAGGTGATTCAGATGGGAACCCTTCTGCCGGATGTGCGCTACGGCTTGCGAAACCTGGCGCGGAACCCGGGCTTCGTGCTGGTGGCCATGCTGACTCTCGCATTGGGCATCGGCGCCAATACCACGGTCTTCAGCGTGATCAACAATACGCTGCTCAAGCCGGTGGCTTTCCCCGGCGCGGATCGCCTGGTGCTGCTGTGGGAAACGTTCGGCAAGGGTCAAGATAACTGGAATATCGTTTCGGCTCCGAACTTCTGGGACTTCCAGCGCCAGACCCGCTCGTTCCAGAATATGGCCATCTTCGATTCCGCAGGCAGGGGCTACAACCTCTCGGCGGCCGGCACGCGGCAGGAGGCGGAGCAGGTATCGGGGCTGCGAGTGTCCGCCGGCTTCTTCCCTGTCCTGGGTGTCAAGCCGCTCATGGGCCGCACGTTTCTGCCCGAGGAAGAGATCCTGGGCAAGGATCACGAGGTGGTGCTCAGCTATGGGCTGTGGAAGCGGCGATATGGCGGCGATCCCTCGCTGCTGGGCAAAACTGTCCGGATCGACGGCGCCGACTTCAACGTGATCGGTATCATGCCGCGTGAATTCTCGTGGCAATTCTGGAGCGGACCGCGCGAGCTTTGGGTGCCAGTCGGCTATACCAAGACTGACTACGGCCGCGGCGACAACAGCTTCATCGCCATCGCCCGCCTGAAGCCCGGCGTGAGCCAGGCGCAGGCGCGGAGCGAGATGGAGTCCGTAGGAACAAACATCGCCAGGCGGTATCCCGACGATGATGCGAACATGAGCGCGACGGTGTCGGCGCTGGGCGAATTCGGAATGGAAGGACTGCGCACAACCTTGCTGACGCTGCTGGCGGCGGTGGCCTTCATTCTGCTGATTGCCTGCGTGAACGTCGCCAACCTGCTGCTGGCGCGCGGGGCTGCGCGGCAGAAGGAGTTCGCCATCCGCCGCGCGTTGGGGGCCGCTGGATCCCGCATAACGCGCCAGTTGCTGACCGAGAGCGTCATGCTGGCGTTCGCCGGCGGCGTGGCGGGGCTGCTGCTGGCTGCCTGGAGCAACCGGATTCTGTTTTACGCCTTCCGGCTGGGTTCGCTTTACCTGCCGCTGCGGGCCGTCGAATCGATCTCCATGGACGCCCGCGTGTTCGCCTTCGCGCTGTTGATTTCCTGCGCGACCGGCATGCTCTTCGGCGTCGCGCCGGCTCTGAGCGTGCTCCGTACGGACATGCACGACACCCTGAAAGAAGGCGGCCGCGGCACCTCCGCAGGCGGAAGCAATCGTCTGCGGCATGTACTGGTGGCATCCGAGGTGGCGCTGGCCGTGGTGGTGCTTTCCGGCGCCGGGCTCATGATCAAGAGCATGACGCGGCTGTTGGGCGTGGATCCCGGTCTGAATCCGAAGAACGTCCTGACCGTTAACATGTCGGTCCCTCAGGAAGAGATATATGTGGGTCCTCCAGGATTGCCCCGCTACTGCGACGATCTGGAAGAGCATGTCGGCGCTATCCCGGGCGTGGTGTCGGTGGGCGCGGTCGGTCACCTGCCGTTTCAGGGGAACGCCGGCCGAAGCTTCCAGGTAGAAGGACAGCCGCCCGCGGCGCCGGGAGACATGCCGAACGCAAACTACTCCGTGGCTTGCCCGAGCTACTTCCGCACCATGGGAATCCCGATCCTGAAGGGGCGGGAGTTCACCGCCCGCGATACCGTGAGCGCGCCGGGAGTGATCGTGATCAACGAGACGATGGCGCGCGCCTTTTGGCCGAAACAGGACCCCATCGGCAGGGCTGTCCGGTTGGGCGATTCCTCGGGGCCGCGCCTCACGGTGGTAGGGGTGGCCGGAGATGTGCATCATTTGGGCCTGGACGTAGCCGTGCGGCGGCAGTTCTTCCGGCCGTACATGCAAGCCGGCTGGCCGGTGATGGCCGTGGTCGTGCGCACCACTCACGCGCCCGCCACGTTCGCAAAATCCGTGAAGAAAGCGGTGGCGGACGTGCTGCCGGACTGGCCCGTGGCGGGCTTCCAAACCATGGAGAACGTAGTGCACGAATCCACCGGCTCGCGGCGCTTTCCGATGCTGCTGCTCAGCGTGTTTTCGGTGGTGGCGCTGGCGCTGGCGGCAGTGGGCATCGTGGGGGTAGTGGGCCATTCGGTGACACAGCGAACACATGAAATCGGGCTGCGCATGGCGCTCGGCGCGGGCACACTGGATGTGCTGCGGCTGGTGGTGAGCGGCAACATGGCCTGGGTGCTGGCAGGACTCACGGCCGGCCTGGCCGGCGCGGCGGGGCTTACACGCCTGCTCAGCGGCCTGCTCTACGGCGTGCAACCGCTTGACCCAATGGTGTTCGGCGGGGTACCGATACTGCTGGCATGTGTAGCGCTGCTCGCCAGCTATCTGCCGGCGCGGCGCGCGGCCAGAATCGATCCCATGGTGGCGCTGCGGATCGAGTAGGGCTAGTGCTCCTCGGAGGTTTTCTGCGGTCCCAGGGACTTTTCAGCGCCATCCATCAGCGCATCTTTTTCGGCGGCGGAGAGCTTGGCGGCCGGATGCATCGGGAGATAGAACCAGAGCGGCATTTCGCCCTGCTTCACCTGGTTGGCGACATCCCTGGCGTGACGCTGCGGCTTGTCCCACTCGCTGAAGTTCAAGTGCTGGCGGCCCCCACTCACGTCTCGCTGGACCAGCCAGGACATCGGCGCCACGTAGGAATACCAGGGCCACACGGTTGCGTTGCTATGGCAATCGAAACAGGCGCGGCGCACCAACTCCCTGGTGCCCGGTGAGTTCCAGGCGGGTTCCTTAACGGACGGCGGGTTGGTGTGGCTATGACCGAAGGGAACAAACTGAATCACGACGGCGAAGATCAAAAACCACTTGGAGACTTTGATGAACATCTCAATACAGCATACTCCGCGATCCGGCCGGCCGGCATCCGGTTCTGGCGGCACTGGACACCGGGAAAGGAACTGTGGAGCCCGAAAGGCGGCGGCGATTCCGGTGCCCACGCCAGTGCATGCGGACGGTCTGGTGGTCATCACCATTGCGCATGGCAAGGGGCGGCGCATTTATGCGATTCGCACCGGCGATTCGGCCGACAGCACAGACAACCAGACCGCCATCGCCTGGACGGAAGGGCGCGGTGGAAACTACATGCCCACGCCGCTGGTGGACGGCGGCCCGGGCTCGTGGGTGTGTGCGGCGGCCGGACTGCCCGACGGGGCAATCCGCGCGCTAAACCCCTACGAACGTCCGCCGTCGCAATAGCCCGCTCACAACACATCCGCGAAGCCGCGCTTCATATGGCGGAAGAACAGGCCCCCCGCCAGGAAGGTGGCTACCGCGAACAACGCCATGATGCCCACCTCGTCCAACCTCGGCCATTGCCCGGAAAGCAGTAGTTCGCGATATGCGCGAACCAGGTAGGCCAGCGGATTGCCCAGCAGGAGGAAACGCAGCCGCGCCGGGAATTGCTGCTCGGTAATGAAAATCGGCGTCAGCCAGAACCAGAAGGTCAGGATCACGGTGAGCACCTGGGCGGTATCGCGCAGATAGACTTGCAGGCTGGCCAGTATCCATCCGAAGCCCACCGCGAACAGGCCCAGCAGCAGCATGTAAACGGGCAGCAGCATCAGGCCGGGGCTGATCTGGTTCAACCAGATGCCGATGGCCGCCACAGCCAGGGCCAGCGCGATAAGGTGGCTCACCAGAGAAGACAGGAAGATGGAAACCGGCACCATCTCGGCGGGAAACACTGTCTTGGTGATCAGATTGGCCTGCTCGAGGAGGCTGGATGCCGAGCGCTGCACCGTTTCACTGAACAGCAGCCACGGCAGCATACCGGCAAAAAGGAATAACGGATAGCTGTCGGTCACTTGTCCGGCCGGCATCTTCTGATGCAGGCAGACGCTGAACACGAAGGTCCAGCTGGCCAGCAAAACGAGTGGATGGATGACACCCCACACCCACCCGACCGCCGATCCTACGAAGCGCTGCTCAAAATCCCGGCGCACCAACTGGAACAGAAGGCTGCGCCTTTGGACCAAATTTTGCAGAAAAAGCAAGCCGGGCGGCCGAAAAGACATGTTCCAAGGAAGACACTACCAATTTTTTCAATAACTTGCAAGCGAAACCTTTGCTTGACATGGATGTGAAGGTCCTGTTACATTCACTTTTCGCCAATCGTAATAGCCCCACGGGTACCCGGAGAACACCGGAAGGTTCCACTCGTTGGAGAAGACTACATGCAGCAAAACTATTTCATTCTGGTGTTGGCTCATTCCCTGCGCGGCAAGCTGCGCCGCATCCGCGTCCCATTGACCGTCGTATATGCGGTGATGGCTTTGGCCCTGCTCGGCTGCTTCTCGATATTCGGCTTCGTTACCAGCTACGCGCGGATGGCGTGGAAGGTTGCAAATTACAACGCGCTGCGCCATGAAGTGGAAGCGCTGCGCACGCGCTATCAGCGGCTGCAAAAAGTCTCTAACCAGACCAACCAGCAGATGGCCAGCCTGGAAATGTTCGCCAGCGAGATTTCGGTAGCCTATGGCATCAAGCAGAAGCTGGAAGGGCCGGCCGGGATCGCGGCGGAGGGCCGGCTGGCGCCGACCTACCCGGAATCCGTGGACGCGTACCGCTTCCTGCGCAGCTATCATGGTGCGGAAAACAACTTCGCGCGCCGCTGGCACACCAACGTGCAACCCAGTATCTGGCCCGTGGAGGGCCGGCTGATGGGCGGTTACGGCGAGCGGACCGATCCGTTCAGCGGTGAGGGCGCCATGCATACCGGGGTGGACATTTCCGCGCCCACAGGCACCTCCGTTTGCACCACGGCGGATGGCGTGGTGACTTTTGCCGGCTCGTACAGCGGTTACGGCCAGTTGATCGTGGTGGACCATGGGAACGGAATCGAGACGTGGTACGCGCATCTTTCCCGTTTCGGCGTAGTAGAGGGTCAAGGAGTGCGGCGCGGCGAGCAGATCGGCGCAGTGGGCAGCACGGGCCGGGTCACGGCTCCCCATTTGCACTACGAAGTCCGGTTGGGTGGAAACCCGGTGAACCCTCATCCTTATCTGGCAAGGGCAGGGGTGGTGGAGCTGGTCAAGAAGGATTTCCCGTTCTAACTCTTCCTCTCAGTCTGTGGATGCTATGAACTCCGCCTTTCCGCGGCTTCTCGCGGGCACATTGGGTGTCATCTTGCTGACCTCGACTTACCATCGGCTGAACTCTTCTTCGATCATGGCCGAAGCGGCCAACCGGTTCCTGGCCTCTCTGACACCCGAGCAGCGCGCCAAGGCCACTTTCGCTTTTGAAGAAGACGAGCGGCAGAACTGGCACTTTGTTCCTATCGAGCGCAAGGGACTGGCGCTGCGCGAGATGACGCCGGCGCAGAAGCATCTGGCGTCCGCGCTGCTGAACGCAGGGCTGAGCCAGCAGGGCTACTTCAAGGCCGAGACCATCATGAGCCTGGAAGACGTGCTGAAAGCCATCGAGCACGGAACCGGTCCGGAACGCGACCCCGAGAAATATTACTTTTCCATCTTCGGTCAGCCATCCGCCGACGGAACGTGGGGCTATCGCGTGGAAGGACACCATCTCAGTCAGAATTACACGGTAGTCGGCGGACGCGCGGTTGGTGCGCCCAGCTTCTTCGGATCGAATCCCGCCGAGGTCCGGGACGGCCCGCGCAAGGGACTGCGTACGTTGGGCGCCGAGGAGGACCTGGGAAGAGCCGTCATTCAGTCGCTCGATGCGGAACAGCGCAAGATCGCCGTGGTGGACCCGCAGGCGTACAAAGACATCCTGACGTTCGATAGCCGGCAGGCCGCGCTCAAGGGCCAGGCATCGGGACTGCAGGCCTCCAGGATGAACGCCAAGCAGTTCGATCTCCTGATGGCGCTGCTCGAAGAATACGCGCACAACATGCCGGAACAGATCGCACAAGCTCGTGAAGAGCAGATCAAAAAAGCCGGCAAGGACATTTACTTTGCATGGGCTGGCGGCACGGAGAAGGGCGAACCGCACTACTATCGCGTGCAGACCGCTTCGTTTCTGATCGAATACGACGACACGCAGAATAACGCCAACCACATTCACTCCGTCTGGCGCGACTTCCAGGGCGACTTCGGCGTGGACCTGTTAAAACTGCACTACCAGACCAGCCATCGCTAGCGCGCGAACCGGCGGATGCTACCATTTGAGTATGAGGGCAGTGGCGGCCTCTCCGGGCCGCTGGACGCGCCGCGCATTCCTGGTCACCGGCTTGGCGCCCTGCGCATTCTGTGAACAGAAGGGCGGGCTGATTCCGTCCGCCTGGCATCGCTATACCGATCCATCCACCGAATTCGAAGTGCTGCGGCTCACCGAACCCGCGCACTCCAGCTCGTTGCCGGCCTATTATAACCGCGCCCTGTCCAAGCACGGGAGCTTTCTCCTGTATGCCAGCGACGGCTCCGGCGCCCTTCAGGCCTGTCGTATGGACCTGCATAATGGCGAATCGCATCGGCTCACTGATGCAGCGCACCTGGACGGCGAGTCGATCGCCATGCTGGCCGACGAGCGGAGCTTTTGTTACTGCGATGGCCCAGCGCTCCATCAAGTGATGTTGAGCAACCTGCGCGCGCGCAAGGTCTACGAAGTAGAACAGGGTTGGGAGCGCTGTCCGGGCGCGAGCGTGGCCGACGACGGTTCGGCGCTGCTCGGCGAGAAGCGCGGCGCCGCCTCGCGGCTACGCGTTATCGGGTTGCAGAAGGGCGCGGCGCGCACCGTGACCGAGGCGCCCTTCGTGCTGTCACACCCGCAGGCGCGGCCCAGGCGCGCGCAGATCCTATATCGCCAGGCGGACGAGGCACTGTGGCTGATCAACTTCGATGGCTCGCAGAACCGCAAGCTGCCGCTGGGCGATGGGCGCGTCGGTCCTGCCCGGTGGTCGCCCGATGGGCGCACCGTGCTCTATCTCAACTTCCCGAACGATCCCACGCAACTGCACGGCATCCGGGAATGCTCGCCGGACCAGAACAGCGACAAGCTGGTGGCGCGCACCAGCCAGTTCGCCCACTTCGGATGCAACGCCAATACATCGGTGTTCGTGGGCGCCAGCCAGAACCGGGCGGCGCCCTACATTCTGATCCTGCTGCGAGTGACCCGGCGGGAGCTCTCGTTGTGCGAGCATCGCGCCAGCCATCCGGAGATGGTGGCGCCGATCTTCTCGCCCGACAGTCAGCATATCTACTTCCAAAGCGATCGCGACGGTAAGCCGGCCATCTACCGGATTCACGTTGAGAAGCTGGTGGAGGAGACGGAGCCGGAATCGGAGTAGTGCTGGCGATCAGAACACGCGGGGAAGGAGCGCGCCATCGGCGCTGCCTAACGCTCCCGACCAGCGCGCCACCTCCAGTTCCAGGCGGCGGCCATCGCTGCGAACGGTGATCAGGCCGTCCAGATCGGTGCGGAGCAGCCCAGCATGCCGGTCCTCGATCCGCTCGATCACATCGGGGTGCGGATGCCCGTAGGAGTTCTCGAACCCAGCGGAAATCACGGCGAAGGTGGGCAGCGCGAGATCCAGGAAGGCGGGGGTGCTGGATGTCCGGCTGCCGTGGTGCGCCACCTTGAGCACATCGGTCCGGTGCACCAGGCCCTCCGCCACCAGTTCCGCTTCGATCTGCCGTTCGATGTCGCCGCACAACAGGAACGAATGGCGCCCGAAGGTGAGACGGAAGGCCAGTGAATCGTTGTTGTGCGGCGCGTCCTTCGGCAGGTAATCCACCGCGGGCGCCAGCACCTCGAGTTGGGCGCCGCCATATTGGAACCGCTGCCCGCGATGCAACGGCACGATACGCACTCCGTCCGCCAGAGCCTTGTCCCGCAGAGCGCACCACGCGGGGTTATCGGAATTCGCGCCCGTCCAGAGCTGTTTGACGTGGAAGTTGGCAAGCAGCGAGGGCAGCCCGCCGATGTGATCGGCGTGGGCGTGCGTCGCGGCCATCACATCGATGTGGCTGATGGAGCGGTCCCAAAGGTAAGGCGACACCACGTCCTCGCCGATGTCCATCTGGGAGGGCGTATGGTGGCCGAACGTGGGAATGCCGCCGCCATCCACCAGCATCAACTTGCCATCGGGGAAAGTGAGCAGGATGCTGTCACCCTGGCCGACATCCACCACGGTCATCTCCAGCTTGTGGAGCGCGATCTGGGGTGCGAACGGATGCCAGACCAGCAACGCGACCAGCACCGCCACTGCGACGCCCACGATGATCGACCACACGCGGCGCGCAATTGGGACGAGCGCCGCCGCTACGAGTGCCACGCCAATGGCGATCGCCAGCCACAGGGGCGGCGTGGGGATGCGCCAGCCGGGTTCGATTCGCATGTGCCAGTCTACAGCCGAGTGCGATGCCGCCAGCAGCCAGCCGGCAGCCCTGGCGACCCATGCCCAGCCGGTGAAGATGGCGATGAAGCCCACGGGGATCACCGCGCACATCAGCGGCACCACGATGGTGTTGGCCGACACACCCGAAAACCCGATGCGATGGAAATACCCGACCATGGGCAGCGCCAATCCGATTTGCACGATGGCCGACACTACCGCGAGTTGAAAAGCGTAAAACAGCACGCGCGCGGGAATGCCGACTGCCAGGCAACAGGCGCGTTCGGGCAGCCTGGTCCAAAGCCGCAAGGTTTGGGCGAGCAGCCGCATCTCGACGCGGAACTGCGCGGCGGCAGGCGCCAGATGCAGGTCGCGGCCGGTGTCCGGCAAGTCCGCCAGCGCGCGGGCGCGCGGGTACGACGTGCGTTCCAGCAGCGGGGTGGCAAACGCGCCGATGAATCCCACCGCCAGGAACGTGAGCTGAAAGCTGGCTTCGAACATCTGTTCGGGATCGATCAGCAGGAAGCCGAGAGCTACGGCTGCCAGAATGTTCAGCACGCGCCGCTGCCGCGCGAAATAGGTGGCGATGGCGAACAGCGTGAATCCGGCCGCGCACCGCACGCAGGGCGATCCCCAGCCGGTGACCAGGGCATACAGCCAGAGAAGCCCCGACGTGATCAGCAGGGTGGCCTCGCGCCGGAGGAAGCACAGCCGCAGGATCAGCATCAGAAATGCGGCCAGCGCCGCGGTGTGCGTGCCTGAGATCACCAGCGCGTGGAACGTTCCGGTATTGCGGAACTGCTCGGTCCACACCCGCTGCACTTGATATGTTTCGCCGATCATGACCGCCTGCATCATGCCGGTTTCGTAGGGCTTGCCGCTGTAGAGCTGCGCCAGCCGATCGAGCGCCATCACGCGCAGCCTCATGACGGCAGCCGCGAAACGCGATCCGCATACTCCGGGCAGCACGGTCACGGGAGCTCCGGTGCTGGTTGCGGCGGTCCAGTAGATGTCGCGGCGCGCCAGGTAGCGCGCGTAATCGAACGAGCCAGGATTGCCGAAGTTGCGCGGACGCCGCACGCGCGCCTCGAATTCCACACGCTGTCCGTAGCGCAGGGCGGGCGGTGGCTGGCCCTCGCGCGCATATGCGGTCACCTGCACGCGGGCGCCCGGCTCAAGCTCCATAACGAAGCGCTCACGATCGCCCGAAAGCGCGGGCGGCTGGACCACGCAGCCGCTCAGAATCACCGGTTCGCGCCCTTCGGCATCCAGTTCGGGGCGGGGGGCCGGACGGTGGGCCAGATCGGTCAGGGCGCCGGCGAAGAGGAATCCCAGCAGGCAGCAGGCGCCGGCGAGCACCCGTGCCTTGCGCCACAGCGCCATCGTACCGAGCACGGCAAACCCCGCAATGACGATGAGCAGCTCGCGAATATTGAACGAGACGAGACGTGAAACGAGAATGCCCGTGGCTATGGCGGCAAGCGGCGGAAGCAGCGGGTCTCGCATAGGAACACCAGGTTAGTGGTCCGGCGAGCCCGAATTTCTCCCCGTCGTGTCAGTGCGCTTGAGCGGCAGCCTCGGTCAGATCCAGCCGCTCTTTCCAGGCGTCCTGCTCCGCTACCGGGCCGGACATAGTGAAGTTCAGCAACTCGTCGTCTTTGGCGGTGTGCCGCGGCCAGTGGGGATGGCCTTCCACATCGGGATTGCCCGTCTTGGCGAAAGCTGCCCAATAGGCAATGGCCGCTTTGGCGGTAGCCTCGTCCTGGGACCCCAGGTTTTCGCCGTAACGCGCCGCCACGGTGTCGAACACGAAGGGAATCTCGGTAGCGTGCGGCGCCCCCTGCCACCGCTCGCGCATGGATTCGGCCACGTAGGAGAACCGGTACTCGTACGCCGGCAGGCCGGCGGCGGCGACGGTGCGGAGCACGAAACGGGCCGGCTCGATCATCATGCGGTCCATCGCCACCAGCATGCCGATCTTGCGGAATTCAGTCGATTTCCGCGGGTTGTAGGCGGCCTCTGCCTTCTCGTGGTTGCCGCCAAACCCGGCAAACACTTCGTCCATATTCTTGGCGAAGGAGAATCCGATATCGCTGCTGTTGGCGCCCGCGATCACCGGGATCTTCATGAAGTGCCCAGCCAGCATGGACTGCTCGGTGCTCTCCACGACGATCTTGCCGTCGAGCATGGGGCCGGAATACGTGGGGTTTCCCATGCTCGCCATATTGAGGCCGTCCACAACGCGCTCCGCCGGCAAGGCGCGCAAAGCGGCCAGCGCGGCGGCGTCCTCGCCCTTGATGCCGGCCTTCTCGGCGAACGATATGCCGGCGGCTTCGCCTGATGGCAGCTTAGGCGCCGATTCATGGATGCGGCGCATAGGTCCGAGCAGGTTGCGCCCGCCGCCGGATTCGATGATGGCCTTGTGGAAGAGGCCGCGCGAGAGAGGCGAGGTCATCATGGTCAGCACTGAGGCGCCGCCGGCGGACTCACCGAACAGCGTCACGTTGCGCGGGTCGCCGCCGAAGCGCGCGATGTTGCTGCGCACCCACTTCAGCGCGGCGATTTGATCGAGGAACGTATAGTTGCCCAGCAGCGCATTGGGGTCTTCCTTCGTGAGCGCCGGATGCGCGAAGAATCCAAACCGGCCCACGCGATAATTGAAGCTGACGAACACGATGCCGCGCTGGGCGAAGTGCGAGCCATCGTACACGGCCGGCGAACTTCCGCCATTCACGAAACCGCCGCCATAGATCCACACCATCACCGGCAGCTCGCCGGAGGTCCGCTCGACGGGCGCCCACACGTTCATGTACAGGCAATCTTCGGCGGGCTTGACGCCCAGCGGCGCAGCATCGCCTGGAAAGGGAAGCTGCATGCAATCGGAACCGTACTCGGCGGCCGGCCGCACGTCCTTCCACGGCGCCACGGGCTGCGGCGCGCGCCATCGATTCTGGCGCGTGGGAGGCGCGGCAAAGGGAATGCCTTTGAACGCCACCACGCCTTTGTAAACGACGCCTTTCACGGAGCCGCTGTCTATCCGCACCTCATCGACCGCGGCCGCGGCCAGTCCGCAAGCAATTATCGGCAAGAGAAGAGCAGTGTGGATTCGTATCATAGGCGATCAGTCCTTAGTTACTTGATGTGCATGGATCCGCGCAAGGGCAGATCGCGCGACGATCCGCCTGCCTGGATCACATACTCGCCCGGCGCCAGTTCCCAGGCATCTTTATCCGCATTGAAGATCGATAGATAAAATGCCTGGAGAGGAAGTGTCAATGTCTTCGATTCACCCGGCGCCAGCGTGACCTTCTCCCATGCCACCAGCCGCTTGAACGGCTCGCCGGCCGCCTGCGGCAGGGTCGCATAAACCTCGGTGACTTCGGCGCCCGCGCGTGAACCGGCATTCGCCACGTTGAACGTCACGGTGTCCTTGGCTACTTTCAGGCCGGAGTACTTGTAAGTGGTGTAAGAGAGCCCGAAGCCGAACGGGTACAACGGCTCCTTCTTCTCGGCGTCGAACCACTTGTAGCCAACCTTCGGCCCTTCGTCATAAGAGACATCGAACCTGCGCCGGTTATCCTTGTATCCGGGAAAGATTTCAACAATGTCCTTGTCGCTGGCCGGAGGCGGCTGCGGCGTACCGGCCGGGCGGGGCAGGTCGGCTTCCGACATGGCGAACGTGAGGGGCAGCTTGGCGGAAGGATTCACATCACCGAACAGGACACCGGCGATAGCTTCGGCGCCCCGAATGCCCGGATACCAGGCCTCCATCGCCGCGCTCACCTGGCCGATCCACGGCATCGTTACCGGGCCGCCGGTCTCGAGCACCACCACCGTGTGCGGATTGGCGGCCGCCACGGCACTTACCAGGGCATCCTGGTTATCGGGCAGCGACAAATTCGGGTGATCCTTGCCTTCGCTCGACGGCTGGCTTACAAATACGATGGCGACGTCGGACGCTTTGGCCAGGCGCGCTGCCGCAGCGGAATCGGTTCCAGGGTCAAACTGGACGTCGGCATGCGGCGCGCGGGCGCGGATGGCTTTCAACGGTGCGGAGCGGTGCCAGACGACCTGATCAAAGATGCCCAAGTTTTTGGGCTGTGGTACAGGATTGCCGCCCATGGGGTCGACCTGCGCCGAGCCGCCGCCCGAAAGCACGCCCACGTCGGCATGCGACCCGATCACGGCGATGGTCTTCACGCGCGCGGCCGACAGCGGCAACTGTTCACCGGCATTTTTCAGCAGCACGATCGAATTCTGCGCGACCCGCTGGGCCACATCGAGGCCGTGCAACACATCCGGGACCACGGTATCGAGCGGGCGATCGAATAGACCTACCGCGATTTCCGCACGCAGAATGCGGTGCACCATATTGTCGAGCCGCGCCGCCGGCACTTCCCCGCTTTCCACGGCCTTCTTCAGCGCGCCGGCGAAATAGGTATTGGTCGGCATCTCCATATCCAGGCCGGCCAGCGCGGCCTTGGCGGTGCTGTGCGTGCCGCCCCAGTCCGATACCACGAATCCTTCGAAGCCAAAATCTTTCTTCAGCACCTCGGTCAGCAGATAGCTGTTTTCACAGGCGTAATCGCCGTTGAGCAGGTTGTACGAGCACATGACGGCGCCCGCGCCGGATTCCTTCACGCCGATTTCGAAGGCCAGCAGATCGCTTTCGCGCATGGCGCGCTTGTCGACCTTCACGTTGATGTAATTGCGGCCGCTTTCCTGGTCGTTCAACGCATAATGCTTGATATCTCCGAGGACGCCTTGCTCCTGCAGGGCCTTCATCTCCGCACCCACCAGGCGGCCCGCCAGTATGGGATCTTCACCCTTGTATTCAAAGATGCGTCCATTGCGCGGCTCGCGCACCAGGTTGACTCCGCCGCCCAACGACATGGTGTAGCCCTGATTGCGCAACTCCCGGCCGATGAGCGCGCCGTATTCGCGCGCCATCTCGAGGTCCCATGTCGCGGCTTCCGCCTCCCCGGATGGCAGCGCGGTCGAATACCGGCCAAAGACCGAGCTATGGGTGACGCCCACCGCGGCATCCGCCATCTGCAGGTCGGGAATGCCGAGACGCGGGATCCCCGGAATGTAGCCGGCGTTGCCCAGCGATTTGGAAGGTGGCGCGTCGGGACCCACCGCGAACAGCATCATCCAGCCGCCGCCATGCAACAGGGAGATTTTCTCATCGAGCGTCAGTTGCGCGACCAGCAGATCGGCGCGCTGGTCGGGCGACAGGCTCTTGTTCATCCACGGACCGGTGGGTTTCGGGCGCCGCGGGCCGAACTGGGCCGGGGCCGGGGGTGACAGCCAAGCGCAGAGGGCGGCGGCCAGCACGACGTGGCTCAGCCGCTGAATCGACTTGGTAAGCATAGGAAGTCGAATAGTAACAGATCGCATTGTCGGTTGTGTGGCGCTCCAGGCAACCGTTACTGCGCCAAAATCCGCTCCAACATATCTGGAATCTCAAAGACCGCGCGATTGCGCAGGGCCGCCGCGTTGCCGCGCATGCGGGCGTAGGCGGCAGGCTCCAGCAGCTCAGCCACCGCGCGCCGGATGCCGCGGAAGTTGTGCAACACCATTCCGACGTCCTGCTCTTTGACCCACTCGCAGTTGTAGCGCTCTTGGGGCAGGTTCCAGGCGTTGCGCTCCACGATCACGGGAAGCTGCATGGCGATGGCCTCGCTGATGCTGCCGGGTCCCGGCTTGCCGATGAAGAAATCCGAGAGGTGCATATAATAAGGCACCTCGCGCGTGAAACCTTCCACAAACATCGGGATGGCGGCCTGCATCCCACGCAACCGGGCGGCCAGCTTCTCATTTCGGCCGCAGATCAGGATCAATTGCAAGGGCGGCGCGGCAGCTTGCAGGCTGCGGGCGATTTCGAGCATCACGGCGGAGCCCTCGCCGCCGAACAGCACCAGCCCCGTGGGCAATTGCGCGTCGAGGCCCAGACGCTGCCGCTCCGCCGCGCGCTCCGCCGCGATGGGCTCATAGAAGCGCGGGTTGAGGATCATGCCCGACGCGCGAAAGACATGGTCATCCGCGTGGCCCAGTTCGCGGGCCTGCGACACAGCGCGATCCGAGCCGCAGATCAGATACTGCATTTGCTGCTCGATCCAGAAATGCGGCGGATAATCGGCGATATCCGTGAGAATGGTCACCAGCGGCGTGCCGGGCAGGGCCGCCTCCAGACTCAACTTCAGCGCGCGATTGAAATTAGGTATCAAAGATACAACCATGTCCGGCCGGCTGGCCCGCCAGAAATCGCTTAACAACTTAACCAGGGCCGGCTGAAACATTCGAATTACAATATGTAGTCCCTTCAACAGCTCACTCGAACCTAAGGTCCAGCCCTTCTTTAACAACAGGTTGTAATAATCCTGCAGCCGGATGCCGGTGATGCGGCGAAAGATATCCAGGTTATCGAGCTGTTCCTGCAGGTTAACTGTACGGACTTCCCACGGGCGGCCCTGTTGCGCGATTACCTGCTGCAGAGCCATGGCCGCGCTGCGATGCCCGCCGCCCGCGTCGAAATAAATGAAATCGAGTTTCTTCACACCTTTGATTTCACCAAGCTTTTGCACGATTGTCATGATCTTGTAGGATTATGAGACTATAAATTAGGGTGGGATGGTGTTAGATTTCATCACAGCGCGGGATTACAACCTGATGCGCCGCGTGCACCGCTGGCCGGCGCCGCGCTGGATCCGCGTATGGATGATCTGCGCCACGCGCGGCGGAGATGGCTGGCTGTGGTACGCCATGGGCATCGTCATCCTGCTGTTTGGCGGCCCGGAGCGCTTTGCGGCCGTGGGTACGGCGGCAGTAGCGGCGGGTTTGGGCATCGCGCTATTCCTTCTATTGAAGAAGCGCACTGGACGTCAGCGCCCGTGCGCCATCGAGCCGCACTGCTGGGCGAAATTGCTGCCTCCCGATCGATTCTCGTTTCCCTCCGGCCATACCATCACCGCGTTCGCAGTGGCGCTCTCGCTTGGGGCATTTTATCCGGGCGCGCTGCCGGGCCTGCTGTTCTGCGCAGCGAGCGTGGCGCTCTCACGAATACTCCTGGGGATGCACTTCTTGAGTGACGTGGTGGCCGGCGCGGCCATCGGTTCCGGCCTGGCGTGCGGCGCCGTGTGGCTGCTCAGGTAAATCCGTGTTGAATCTTCCCCCGTATACTGAACATCAGGTCAATTATGCACTGGATGCGCGCGCTTGGGGTGTTGCTGCTTTTCGGAGCTGGTCTGGCAGCAGCCGCACCGCCTGCAGCTCCAGCCATGGATTTGCGTTTCGACCGCCTGGCCAGCGCCCTGACGCTGCTGAGCGATGCCGACCGCAAAATCGTGGATGAAGCTGCCCAGTTGATTCGCGACGGACAAAACGTTGGCGCGCTGGCGCGTCTTTCGGCGCTGACGCACTCCAATCCGGAGAACTCCTCGCTGCGCATTCTGATGGCGTACGCGCAGCTCCAGGTTGGCAATCTCACCGGCGCGCTGGACGAGGCCAAGAAAGCCCACGATGCCCCTAACGGTAACAGTTACAGGTGTTACTTCCTCGCCAAAATCGCATTTCTAACGGGCGACAAGGTGACCTGCAAGCACGAGCTCAATCACGCCAGGAATGCGGGCGATATGCCTGAGGAAGTCAAGCAGCTCGAGAACGATGTAAAACACGCCAAGGCCAAGAGCTAAAGCCAATCCTGCTACAATCGCCCTATGTTCAGAGGACTGGAGCACACGGCCATCGCTTCTCCGGACCCGCGTGCGCTCGCCGAGTGGTACGCGGCGCATCTCGACTTCGTCATCAATTACGAATACGCAGGCAATTACTTCGTGCGCGCGGCGAATGGCACGATGCTGGAGATTATCCCCGCCACGGGCCCCCTCACGCCGCCGCAGTTCGACGATCCCGGCATACGCCATCTGGCCATCGACGTGGACGATTTCGATGCGGCGCACGAGCGCCTGAAGTCAGCCGGCGTGCGCTTCCTGGGCGAGCCCATGAACAAACAGGGAAACCGGCTTTTGTTTTTTGCGGACCGTGACGGCAACATCCTGCATCTGATTCAAAGGGAAAGGCCGTTGCCGTAACCACGTGCTTCGCCGGGTCTTCAAGGCTTTCCATTACCGCGATTTTCGCCTTCTCTGGTTTGGCGCCTGCACCTCGTCCATCGGCACCTGGATGCAGAGCGTGGCGCAGAGCTGGCTGGTGCTGACTATCTCGGGATCAGCCTTCCTTCTGGGACTGGATGGCTTCCTGGGCCAGATTCCGATCGTCCTGTTTTCTCTCATCGGCGGCGTGATCGCCGACCGCATCGACCGGCGCCGGGTGCTCCTCGGATCGCAATATGTCCAGATGACCTGCGCCTTCGTGCTGACGGTACTCTTGCTTTTGCGGCTGCTCGACCATAGGGTCTGGCCGATCCTGTGCCTCTCGTTCGTGGTGGGCTGCGCGCAATCCTTCGGGGGACCGGCCTATTCCGCGCTGGTGCCTTCTCTGGTAGAGAAAGAGGACCTGCCCAATGCCATCGCGCTCAATTCCATTCAGTTCAACCTGGCGCGCGTCATCGGCCCCATGCTGGGCGGCCTGGCGCTGACCGGCCTGGGCGCGGCGTGGTGCTTCGGGCTGAACGGTCTCTCGTTCGTCGCGGTGATCATTTCACTGCTCCTGCTCCAGGTGAAATTCGCGCCGCAAAACACAGGCGATTCTATCCTGACGGGCGTCAAACAAGGCATCGGCTTCATCCGGCGGCAGGGCGCCATGGAGGGTCTGATCGTCCTGGCATTCTGTATGACGGCGCTGGCCATCCCCATGCTGACCTTCCTGCCCGTCTTTGCCAAGGATGTATTTCATGGGGGACCTACGGCCTTCACTATTCTGCTGTCGTGCTCGGGCGCTGGTTCGGTGGCCGGCGCACTGATCGTGGCGGCTTTCGGGAACGTGAGCCGGAAAGGCCTGGTCGCGCTGGTCATGTTGATGCTGCTGGGCTGCGGCATGGCGGCCTTCGCGCTTTCCAGATCACTGGTATTAAGCTGCGTGATTCTGTTCCTCTCGGGCGCGGCGCTGATGGCCACGTTCTCTATGATCAGTTCCCTGGTGCAGCTCATCACCGCTAACGAAATGCGCGGCCGGGTGATGAGCGTCTACAACGTCGCATTCCGCGGCGGCATGCCCCTGGGCAGTATCGTAACCGGATACCTGGTGCCGATATACTCGGCGCCGCGCGTGCTGGCGGTGAATGGAATCCTGCTGGTGGCGCTGGCCGCCTACTTCCTGGTGGCGCAGCGGCGGGTCGCCGCGCTTTAGGCTTGTCGATCCTAAGCCGGATGGATCGGCGCTTTCACCGGACGTCCGTTCTGGGGGGCCGGAACAAAGAAGACGGCTGCCTTCCCCGCCCCACCGTCGCGCACCACGTAAACGGGTCCCTGACCACCGGTATTGAGCAGAAACACGGACTCATCGCCGAAGCGATCCAGGCGCGTGGGAGTGAAAGCCAAATCGATGCTCTGCACCGGTGACCGCGTCGCGATGTCGTACACTGCCAGCTTGCGGTTGCCGGCGTTGGCCACCAGGATGCGCTGCCCGTCCGTCGAAACCTGCAGTCCGACCGGCGAGTTGATACTGCTGTCCTTGGCGAACAGTGCCGCGGCCGGCGCGGTGGCGTAGGACTGCACCTGCCAGATCTCCTGGGATTGGCTGTCGGCGAAATACAGGCTGCTGCCTGCCAGCGCGACGGCCGACGGGCCGGCGGTTTGCGCGATGCGCTGCGCGCTCGAAGAACCACTCACCATAAAAATTCCGCCGGAATCCCCCGACACGGCGGCAATCAGGCGCTTCCCGTCGAACGCCAGCGCAGTGACCTGGCCGGGAAGACCCGACAAGTCAATCGGCGGACCGGCCACGGGTGACGTCGCCATGCCTGTCAGCACTTGACCTTGACGAGTCGCGGAGGAGTAGACCGCGGCCGCGCTGCCGTCCGCCGCCCACGCGAAATGGTCCGCCGCGGCGATGCCGCCTGTCAGGCTCGAAGCTTTAGCGGATGCGTTGCGCAGGCCGGTATAAATCACCAGTTTTCCCGCTAGCTGCACAGCCAGCGCCGTTGAGCCATCCGGCGCCACGGCGGCGGCGCCCAGTCCCGTCGCCACGCCGCTTCCCAGATAAGCTGCGCCCGGAATGCCGAGCATGGGCCGGACGGCGCCCGCGGCCCGGTCGAAGACGAAGCCGGTCACCGGTCCCGATACCCCAGCGGAGGGCTGGGTCCAGCCCGCAACCGCGAACGCGCCAAACGCGAAGAGAAACCTGCTGGTACGCATATGTGAATAGACGCTCCGCGGAGGATAAAATCTCACAGCGCTACTCTGGCAGTATAGCGCTATCATGGGGTCCATGAAGATTGCCGTAGCCAGCGATCATGCCGGATTCCCTTTGAAAGCGCGGGTGATCGCAGAGTTGAACAGATTGGGCCATCAAACCGTGGATTTGGGCACCGACTCGACAGACCCCGTGGATTATCCGGACTACTCGCGCGCGGTGGCGGAAGCGGTGCTCGAGAAGCGGGCTGACCGGGCCGTGCTCTTGTGCGGCAGCGGCGCGGGAGCCTGCGTGGCCGCCAACAAGTTCAAAGGCATACGGGCGGCTACCTGT
>DATGGM010000336.1:0-2489 GCA_035308525.1 Bryobacteraceae bacterium | reverse complement strand
GGATTGTGATGAGATACCTGGACACAATTTCAACTGTTTTGCTGACAGCCATTACCGCAGCCGCGCCCGCTTCGCTGACTCTGCAGGCGCAGGACTCGGGAATCGGGCGCTATATTGTTACAGCGAACGACATCTACAGGGCGCCGAACAGCGCCTCCGTTTTCAAACTGGTTGGCGGAACTCTGGAGGCGGGTACGACGCTCGAGACAAACGGATGGGGGCTCGGCGGAACTTACTATGGCACCAACGCGCAGGCCCTGGCGCCCATGGGCGGAAACGTGTGCGTCTTTATTTCCGACCCCGGGAGCGACGATATTGCGAGTTTTGTGGCGAATGGGACTTCCGCCACGAAGGTCGGCAATTACTTCGATCCGTCCGGCTCCGGCGCCTATTTGGGCACGTCTCTGGCGGCGCGAGGCAGTCAGCTATTTGCCGGCTACTCGGCATCGCTCAATATCGGCGTCTGGACGATTAATTCGGATTGTTCCATCACCCTAGCGAACGCGGCAAGCAACACGCCGATTCCGGCGCCCTTGGACGGCTTTGCCGTATCTCCCGACGGCCTCACGGTGATCGCCACTTATGCCCAGTCGGCTCCCGGCATTGGATCATTCGCCGTCTCGGGGAGTACCCTCACTCCCAAAGGTCCGTACAGCACCGCGGTGGGCACGGCCGGAGTGGATATCACTAAGGACAGCCACTACGCCATCGTCGGCGAATATGGCGGCACGTTTCCGCAGATCGAGATATTCCCCATAAACCCGGATAGCTCGTTGGGCGCCGGCACCGCTTACTCCTTTCCGCAGGGCGGTTTCAATTCCAACAACCTGACTCTGAGTCCCGATGAAACCCGCGTGTTTGTCACCAACAACTCGTCTGGCCAGGTGACCACGCTGGCGTTCAATGAGCAGGCGCCCGCGGGCAAGCAGCTCACTTTCTTCTGTATCAGCAGTCCGCTGACCCCTCCGCCGTCCAACACATTGGCCTATATTAGTGGCGTCACAACAGCATTCCCCTCCGGCAAGGGCGGTTACTTGTATGTGGTGGAAGCGAGTTTCACCCTTTCATTCTCGCTGGAATCTGCGGTGGCGCTTTTGCAGATCCCTCCCGACACCTGCCCGGTAGAGGTGAGCGGATCGCCCTTTGCCCTGCCGGCCGGCAGTTCGGCCACCACGCTCAGCGCTTATCCGCCGCGTCCGTTCTGAATTGCGACAGGCTTCAAACGATAACGGTTACCGCGCCACTCGATCCGATTGCCGAGCGCCGATGCGATCAGTGCTATCAGCCACACCCAGGTAGCCACCGGCACCCACAGCGTGTGCACCCAAGCATGCCGGTCGAACCACGGCTTGTACTCGGGAAGCTCGGCCTTGGCGAGGGTGGCACGATTGGCGCCCTTCAGCATGCCGGGCGAGAGCTGCGCCAGCAACGCCCATTCCGCGCCGCGGCTGCCGTGAATGGACGCGATGACGGCCGCCGCCATGCCGCCGCAGTAGAAGAAATGCGCCACCATCGCCGACCACCACAATCGCGGGCGATAGACCCGCGTGATCGTGAGCTGGCGGCGTGCCCAGGCCAGAAATGCCGGGCCGCTGATCCGGCCGGAGGAAACCGCCATGGCGCCGGGCGCAAACACAATGCGCAGGCCGGCTTGCTGCACAGCGCCGCTGAGCGCGTAATCGTCGCTGACAGTGTCGCGCCAGGACTCCGCGACGTGAATGGCATAAAACGTTTCGCGCCGGATAGCCATCGATCCGCCCCAGGCAAAAGGGCTGGAGCCGGGGCCCAGCATGCCGCCGATGACTGCATCCCACACGCTCCGCATCAGCGACCAGAAGTCGGGCGGCTGCGGCGCGAACCAGCGGTAACCGGTGCTGGCGCCCACGCCCGCCTCGGCCAGCGGAGCCACCAGGGATTGCAGCCACGTAGGCGAGACCTGACCGTCGGAATCGGCGAACGCGAAGACCTGCGAATCCTTGCGGGCGAAGCGCACGGCCGTACGCAGATTCAGCACCTTCTCGCCGGTGTCCGGCTCCGCTTCGTGGGCCAGCACCACGCGCGCGCCCGAGGGTAGCACGCCCGCCGGGATATCGGCAGCGCTGTGAGCCACCACAATCACCTCATAGCAGGGATAATCTTGCGCGGCCAGCGCGGCAAGATTCTCACACAAACCGTGATCCTCGCCTTTCACTGGAACGATCACCGTGGCACTGGGCAAGACGTCTGCGGATACCTGCGAGAGTCTTCCAGCCACGTATGCTGCGCGCTTACGCTCGCCGCGCAGGGAAGCGAATGCCAGCGCCAGTGCGGGGCCGGTGAAGAACCAGAACCAAAACACGCCCGCTACTTGTGGCCCTTGCTCTTGACGTTGGCCTTGACAGGGGCCTTGACGGTGGCCTTGGCTACAGCTTTAGGCGGTGCTTTAGCAGGCGACTTGACGGCAGCGGCTCTGACCTTCTCCGGTACGGGCTCCTCGATCACCGGCGGCT
>DATGGM010000335.1:0-3573 GCA_035308525.1 Bryobacteraceae bacterium | reverse complement strand
CCCGCTGACGGTAATGATCACGGTCGCGGAAGCTCCAGATCTGCGGGGATTCCCAAGGGTTTCCGTCCCAAATCGAACTAAACCTGTTCTAATCGCTAAATGACCCTCCCAGCCCCACCCCTGGCCGGCCAAATCCTCGGCACCCTCAACGACGCCTTCGTCATAGCCGAATGGCGCGATCCCGGCGGTCCCCCCGGCCCGCCCCGCCTGATCGCTCCCCGCCATCTCCACCACCACGACGATGAAGCCTGGTACGTCCTCGAAGGCGTCCTGCA
This sequence comes from Bryobacteraceae bacterium, assembly GCA_035308525.1. Classification (GTDB taxonomy): domain Bacteria; phylum Acidobacteriota; class Terriglobia; order Bryobacterales; family Bryobacteraceae; genus Bog-159. Next base: position 3,298 of record DATGGM010000335.1, on the reverse strand, counting down.
TGTCGAAGCCGGCGATCAGATCATCGAAGTCCGCGCCGGCGCCGGCACATTAGTCCCTCGCGGAACTCGCCACACCTACTGGAATCCCGCCCCCGGGCCCGCCCGGTATCTCCTGGTCATGACCTCCAACGTCCTGCGCCTGATTCAGGAGATTCACGCCATGTCCGGCCGCTCACCAGCCGCCCTCCAAGACGTCTTCCGCAAATACGACTCCGAGCTCACCGGCTAGCCCGCAAAGGCGCCCGGGCGCCTCCATGCCTTCGCTTAACTGCCCATGCCCCGTCTGGCGCGTGTTCATCAAACGCCCCGCCTCCTCCCCAGAATCTCTCCCGCCCGCCGGAACACATCCACCAGCATCTCCTCCGTCAATTTCCCCGTCGAGGTATTCTGCTGGCTCGGATGATACGAGCTGATCAGCACCGGCTGCCCCGCCCCCGCCTCAAACACGCGATTGTGTCCGAAAACAAACCCCGCCCGGCTCCCAATCGCCCCCCGCCTCCGCAATATGCCCAGGTATTCGTCGAACGCCACCCGCCCCAGCGCCACCACCACCTTCACATTCCGCAGCAGCTCCAGCTCGCGCTCCAGATACGGCCGGCAGTTGGCGATCTCCTCGCGCGCAGGCTTATTGCCGGGTGGCGCGCAATGCGCCACCGCCGTAATGTAAGCGTCTGTCAACCGCTGGCCGTCGTCCCGCGAAACGCTCCCCGCCAGGCGCGCGAAGCCCGTCCGGTGCAGCACCCGGTACAAATAGTTGCCGGACCCATCGCCCGTGAACATGCGTCCCGTGCGGTTCGACCCGTGCGCCCCCGGTGCCAGCCCGATGATCAGCAGCCGCGCCCTCACGTCGCCGAATGACGGCACCGGCTTGCCCCAATATTCCCAGTCCCGGTACGCGCGCCGCTTCACCCGCGCCACTTCCTGGCAGTGCCCGATCAGCCGCGGACACCGCGTGCACTGCGTCACCTCGTCTTGCAGCACCCGCAGGGCGTTAGAATTCAAACGATGCATCTTCCCTTTCGTGTGGACGGCCGCACCGCCCTGGTCACCGGCGGAGCCAGCGGCATCGGCGCCGCTACCTGTCGCGCCCTGCACGCCGCCGGCGCGCGCGTCATCATCGCCGATATCGACCAGCCTGCCGCCGAAGCCGTCTCCCGCGAGCTAAACGGCGCCTCCACCCTCATACTTGATATTAGCGGGGAGGCCGCCGTCCAGTCCGCCTTCGCCCGCATCCCCGCGCTCGATATCCTGGTCAACAACGCCGGCATCGGCCTGGTCGGCGGCGTCCAGCAGACCGAGTTGCCCGATTTCGAGCACCTCTTCCGCGTCAACGTCACCGGCATGTTCCTGGTCACCCGCGCCGCCATGCCCCTGCTCCTCGCTTCCCGCGGCTGCATCGTCAATATCGGATCGGTCGCCGGCCTGGTGGGCGTCAAAAAACGATTCGCCTACTGCGCAACCAAGGGCGCCGTCATCGCCATCACCCGCCAGCTCGCCGTCGACTATCCCACCCGGATCCGCGCCAACTGCATCTGCCCCGGCACCGTCGACACGCCCTTCGTCGAAGCCTATCTGGAGAAATATCACAAACATGAAAAGGAGCAGGTACGCGCCGAGCTGAATCAGCGCCAGCCCGTCGGACGCCTCGGCCGCCCCGAAGAGATCGCCAACATGGTGCTGTACTTGTGCTCACCCGAGGCCGAATTCGTCAACGGAGCCGTCCTGTCCATCGACGGTGGCTGGACCGCCGCCTAGGCTCAATGCCTGATCCATCCTTCGTTAATAGATTTAATCTGTCTAAAACTTGACGAAAATGCGCCGCCAAGTGCACAATGGAATTGTCCGGCGGCTCCGGCCGGAGTTCTGTATTTGTTAAGTTCTGGCGAACTACCCCAGGTTCACCGCCTGGGTGCTCGTGTCCGGATTATGACAAACCCTCGACGTATTCTCCCCCGGTTTCTTTCTTTTGCAATCTTTTTCTCCCTTTTATCGGGGATCGCTGTCGGCAACACCACCGATCACCGTAAACATCGCACCGTGCATCACGCCGTCGTCGTAACTTCGGCCGCGCCGGTGCACCATGCGCGCACCTCCCTGATCCACCGCGCCTCATACACCACCGCCGGCCCGGTAGCCCGCGGCCCGGTCGTGCGCGGCGGACCCTGGACGGAGCCGACTTATGCCGATTCCACCGTGGGCGACAACGTCGATGGCGAGAACCTCGAAGTCCGCCGCTCGGCTGTCGAAGCTCTCGGCGCCTACAACGGCTCGGTCGTCGTGGTGGATCCGCACACCGGCCGCATTCTGACGATCGTGAATCAGAAGCTGGCCCTCGGCACCGGCTTCCAGCCCTGCTCTACCATCAAGGTTTCCGTGGCGCTCGCGGCGCTCAGCGAAAAAGTGGTCGCCAGCGACGGCAAACTTTTCCGCCATGGCTACAATCTCACCCAGGCTCTGGCGCACTCCAACAACCTCTACTTCGCCACCCTGGGTACCAAGCTCGGCTTCGATAAGGTCAGCTACTACGCGCATCTCTTCGGATACGGCGAGACCGCCGGCTTGAACATCCCCGGTGAAAGCCCCGGCCGTTTCCCAGCCGAGCCTCCCGCCAACGGCGGCGTAGGCATGCTCACCAGCTTTGGCGAAGAGATCTCCCAAACGCCGCTGCAGCTCGCCGGGTTGATGTCCGCCATGGCCAATGGCGGCACGCTGTACTATCTGCAGTACCCGCGCACCCCGGAAGAAGTCCGCTCGTTCGTGCCCCGCATCAAGCGCCAGCTTGACATCAAAGACCTCATCCCCGAAGTAAAGCCCGGCATGCTGGCCGCCGTCGAATACGGCACCGCCCACCGCGCCCTCCAGGATGAGCCTATCGCCGGTAAAACCGGCACCTGCACCGACAGTCACACCCACCTCGGGTGGTTCGGTTCCTTCAACGATGTGGGCAAGAACAAGCTGGTCGTGGTCGTGCTGCTCACGGGCGGCCGCCCCGCTATCGGCCCCCTGGCCGCCGGCGTCGCCGGAGAAGTCTACCGCACTCTGAACCAGCAGAATTACTTCGCCCGCACCTCCGACATCAACCCGGCATCCCTGATCTCCACCCAGATCTGCTGCGTCCGCTAATTTTGCTAGGGCAGAGCGGCGGTTTCGCCGGCGGGCGGTATCCGCTAACATAGAGGAGTACCTCTCGCCTGAATCGCCCGCATGCCAAACGAATCTCTCGCTATACGCAATATCGCCATCATTGCCCACGTGGACCACGGCAAGACCACGCTGGTGGACGCCATGCTCAACCAGA
>DATGGM010000334.1:0-7598 GCA_035308525.1 Bryobacteraceae bacterium | reverse complement strand
GTGCTCATAATGGGCCGCATTCGACCCATCCCTGGTGACCGCCGTCCACTTATCCTTCAAGACCACCGTGTCGGGCTTGCCGGCAGCGACCATCGGCTCGATGGCCAGCACCATGCCTTCCTTCAGGCGGGGATTCTCGTTCTTCCGCTCGACATAGTTGGGAACCTGCGGCTCTTCGTGGAGCTGCGTCCCGATGCCGTGGCCCACAAACTCGCGCACCACTGAAAACCCGTTGGCCAGCACGTGCTGCTCTACCGTGCCGCAAACTTCAAACAGGCGGTTGCCAGCCTTCACGTGCTGGATAGCCAGCTCCAGCGACTCCTCGGTGACCCGCATCAGCTTGCGGGCCTGTTCGCTGATTTCCCCGATGGCCACCGTGGTGGCCGAATCGCCGTAATATCCGTCGAGCTGCACGCCGGTGTCGATCGACAGGATATCTCCCTTCTTCAAAACCCGCTTGGCCGACGGAATGCCGTGAATGATCTCGTGATTGATCGAGGTACACAGCACGAACCGGTACGTATCGCCGGCGGCCTGCACATAATAACCCTTGAACGCCGGCCGCGCCCCGGCATCCTTCATCATGCGCTCGGCGGCAACTTCCAGATCCAGAGTGCTGACTCCCTCGCCAGCCATTTTTTCCAATTCCCGCAGGATCTGCCAGACCAGTAAACCACTCCGCCGCATTTTCTGGAGTTCCGCGGCGGTCTTTCGAATAATCATCCTTGCTGGGCCGGCCCGACCGTTTCCGGAGTCTTCAGGGTCCGGCAGACTTGCACCAACAACGCCTGGGGAGACTGGCGGCTGGCATCGATCTCGTACAACCGGCGGCCCTTCTCCCTGAAAAAATCGATCAGCGGGCGGGTTTGCGACTCATATGCCGCCAATCTCTCGCGAATCACCGGCTCCTGGTCGTCCTCGCGGATAACCAGCTTTTCCCCCTCCAGATCGCACACTCCCTCCACCCGCGGAGGGTTCGAGACAATATTGTAGAGGGTACCGCAGCGGGGACACTGCCGGCGTCCGGTCAAACGCGCAACAATAACATTATAATCCACAATGAGATGAATCACCACTTCCCGGATCCCCCGGCCATCCAGCCAGGCGACCAGGTGCTCGGCCTGGTCCCGTGTACGGGGATAGCCGTCCAGGATAAATCCGGCTTGTGCATCCGGCTCGGCCAGGCGCTTCTCGACCAGGCTGTTGACCACCTCATCCCGGACTAGAGCTCCCGCGTGCAGGGTAGCCGCGACCCTTACGCCCAGGGCGTTGCCGTCCCGGATACCTTCGCGAAGCATATCACCGGTGGATATGTGCGGCACCTTCAAACAATTCTTGAGAAGGTTGGCCTGCGTACCCTTTCCCGAACCCGGGGAACCAAACAATACCACAGCTTGCGTCATGGAAAGCTGCGCTGCCGTCAGAATGTACTGCGGCGCCCGCGAATCCTCCCTGCCCGGGGCGTAAAGCCCTCGTAATGGCGCATAATGAGCTGCGCCTCCACCTGATTGATGGTATCCATGGCCACGCCGACCACGATCAGCAGCGAGGTGCCGCCAAAGTAAAAGTTCACATTCAACCCTTCCAGAAGAAAGCGGGGCGCATAAGCGTCCATGAAATTTCCGAGCAAGGGAAGGTGCTGAAGCTTGATGCCGGAGATCATGATATCCGGGATCAGGCACAGGATCGAAAGATACAGGCCGCCCACCACCGTGATCTTGGTCAGGATGGTGTTCATGTAATCGGCGGTATTGCGTCCCGGCCGGATGCCGGGGATGAACCCGCCGTACTTGCGCATGTTGTCGGCGGCTTCATTGGGGTTGAAGATAATCGAGACGTAGAAGAAACAGAAGAAAATGATTCCGGCCACGAACAGGACGTAATACAGCGGTTCGCCGTGCCGGATGGAAGTCAGGGTGGCGTTCAGCCACGGCATATTCTTGACGAAAGGCATCTGCGCCAGGGTCTGCGGGAATGCCAGGATGGACGACGCGAAGATGACCGGGATCACCCCGCCGGCATTGACCTTCAGCGGCATGTGGGTGGACTGTCCGCCCATGACGCGGCGGCCGATCACGCGCTTGGCGTACTGCACCGGGATCCGGCGCTCGCCGCGCTCCACCAGCACGATGAAGGCGACCACCAGCACCATCATGACCAGGATGACGATCATCTGCAGCACATTCCACTCGCGGGTGATGAAGGTGTTGCGGTAAATATTCGATATGGCGTTGGGCAGGCCCACCACGATGCCGGCAAAGATGATGAGCGACATGCCGTTGCCGACGCCGCGGTCGCTGATCTGCTCGCCCAGCCACATGATGAACGCGGTGCCGGTGGTGAGCGAGATGATGGTCATCAGGATAAATCCCCAGCCGGGGTTGATGACCACGCCGCCCTGCATGGACTGCAATCCCTTGGCGATGCCGAAGGACTGGATCACGGACAGGATGATGGTGAGGTAGCGGGTCCACTGGGTGATCTTGCGGCGCCCCAGTTCGCCTTCCTTCTGCAGTTTTTCGAGAGTGGGCACCACCACGGTCAGCAACTGCAGGATGATGGAGGCCGTGATATAGGGCATGATGCCCAGGGCGAAAATGGTGAGGCGCCGGATGTTGCCGCCCGCGAACAGATCGAAGAAGCCAAAGATGGTGCCGCTGGCCCGGCTGAAGAACTGCTCCCACGCGACCATGTTGATGCCGGGGGTGGGGATATGTCCGCCCAGCCGGTACACCGCCAGCATGGCGAGGGTGAACAGGACTCGCTTGCGCAGATCGGGGATGCGAAATACGTTGGCGAACGCTTCGAAAAACTTCATGGTTCCTTCGCCTCCAGGCCGCCGGCTTAGGCGGACGGCTCGGCGGCAGGCGCGCCGCCAATCACCACGGCTTCGCCCCCGGCCGCCTGAATCTTGTCCAGCGCCGACTTTGAGAACAGGTGCGCCTCCACGCGGATTTTGCGCGTCAGCTGGCCGTTCCCGAGCACCTTCAATCCTTCGTGCAGCTTCTTAATGATGCCCCGCTCCAGCAGATGGTCGGGACCGAACGCGTCGCCTTCCAGCTTTTCGAGCGTTTCCAGGTTCACGATGGCGTACTGCTTCTTAAAGATATTGGTAAAGCCGCGCTTGGGCAGGCGGCGGTGGAGGGGCATCTGGCCGCCCTCGAAACCGCGCTTCTGGCCGAAGCCGGTACCGGCGCGCTGGCCCTTGCTGCCGCGCGTGGAGGTTTTTCCGTGGCCCGATCCCATGCCGCGCCCGATCCGTTTCCGGACATGCTTCTGGCCAGCGGGAGGCTTCAATCCGCTCAGATTCATCCGATTACTCCTCGACCACTTTCAGCAGATGCGGCACCTTGTTGACCATGCCGCGGAAGACCGGGGAATCCGGCCGCTCGACGACCTGGTTGACCTTGCGCAGACCCAAACCGCGCACCACGCGCTTGTGTTTCTCGGGCGTGCAGATGGGACTGCGATACAGCTTTATTTTAATGGTACCTTCCATAAAGACCCTTTTTGGGCCGCAGGTGAACGCAGATAAACGCAGATAAGAGTTCTTGTTTTATCCGCGAGCATCTGCGTTCATCCGCGGCTATAATTTCTCCACAGCCAGACCTCGCATATCCGCTATTTCATTCTTATCCCGCAATTGTTCCAGCGCGACGATGGTGGCTTTGACCACGTTGTGCGGGTTGTGCGTGCCGATGGATTTCGTCAGCACGTTGGGGATGCCGGCCGCGGTGATGACCGCCCGCACCGGCCCGCCGGCGATCACGCCGGTGCCTTCCGGGGCCGGCTTCAACAACACCAGTCCGCTGCCGTAACGCCCCAGCGACTGGTGCGGGATGGTGGTGCCCAGCATATGGATGCGGCGCAGGTTCTTCTTGGCCGCCTCGATGCCTTTTCGGATAGCCGACGGCACTTCCTTGGCCTTGCCCACGCCGAAGCCGACCACGCGGGCGGCCGGATCGCCGATCACCACCAGCGCGGAGAAGCTCAGGTTCTTGCCGCCCTTGACCACCTTGGTCACGCGGTTGATCGACACCACCTGCTCTTTCAGATTGAGCGATTGCGGATCGATGCGTTTCACGATTTTTGCTGCCATCAAAACTCCAGTCCGGCTTCCCGCGCGGCGTCGGCCAGGGCCTTCACGCGGCCGTGATAAATATAACCGCCGCGGTCGAACACCACCTTCTGAATTCCCTTTTCTTTGGCGCGCTCAGCGACCAGCTTGCCGACCGTCTTGGCGGCAGCCAGATTGCCGCCCTTGGTGCGCTTGCCCTTCTCGATGGTCGAAGCAGAAACCAGCGTGGCGCCCTGGGTATCGTCGATCACCTGCACGTAGATGTTGGCCACGCTGCGGAAAACCGCCAGCCGCGGCCGTTCGGCGGTGCCGCGAACCTTGCGCCGGATGCGCTCGTGAATCCGGTGCCGGATCTCATTCTTTTGCGTTACGTGGATCATTTTGCACTCGCCCCGGTCTTACCGACCTTCTTGCGCAACTGCTCGCCGGTATAGCGGACGCCCTTATTCTTGTAGGGATCCGGCTTGCGCAGCGCGCGAATGTTCGCCGCCACCTGGCCCACCATCTGCTTGTCGTAGCCGCTCAGCACCAGGTGGGTCTGCTTATCGATCTTGAGGTCCACGCCATCCGGCAGCAGGACTTCGATGGGATGCGAGTAGCCCAGCGTGAAGGTGGCCACCTTTCCCTTGACGTCGGCGCGGTAGCCGATGCCCACGATGTCCAGTTCCTTGGTGAACCCGGTGGAAACACCCTGCACGGCGTTGCCGGCCAGGGCCCGCGTCAGGCCGTGCAGCGCGCTGTACTGATCGCTATCGCGCACGATATCCAGGCGGCCGTCGGCCTGCTTGATGTGTACGCCGCCCGGGATGGGGACGGTCAGGGTACCCTTTGGTCCGCTGACCTGCAGTTCTTCGCCGATTTGAATCTTGACTCCCTTGGGGAGCGGGATCGGCTTTTTACCAATTCGCGACATAGCTCAAATCCTTCTTAAAGGCATGGCGGCCGGGGAGGCCGCGGCAGGCCGGGGGCCTGCCCCACAAGTTACCAAACCCGGCACAACAGTTCTCCGCCCACGCGTTCTTTATGCGCGTCGCGGCCGGTCATGACGCCGCGCGGCGTGGTGAGGATGTTGATGCCCAGGCCTCCCAGCACGCGCGGAATATCCTGATTGCCCACATAGACGCGGCAGCCCGGCCGTGAAATGCGCTCGATGCTCGAAATCACGGGGGCATTGTTGGGGCTGTACTTCAGATAGATCTTGATGGTCTTCTTGGGACCTTCCTCGGCCACCTTGAAGTTCTGGATATAGCCCTCTTCCTTGAGAATGCGGGCGATCTCCGTCTTCAATTTGGAAGCCGGCACATCCACCTTGGGGTGGCGCGCGCCGATGGCGTTGCGCACCCGGGTCAGCATGTCGGCGATAGGGTCACTTGTCATTCCTGCCCTCCAACTATTCCTTTCGGTCTCACCAGCTGGCCTTGATCACACCGGGGATCTCCCCGTTCAACGCCAGTTGGCGGAAACACAACCGGCAGATGCCGAACTTGCGCAAAAAAGCGCGGGGCCGGCCGCAGCGCCAGCAGCGGTTACGGTGTTTGCAGCGCAGCCGGGGCGTCTTCGCGCGCACGGCCTTTTCCAGTTTCAGGTCTTTGGCTTTCTTGGCGGTGGTGGCCATTTATTCTTTCCTTCTCTCCGTCATTGCCGGAACGGCATGCCCATCTGCTTCAGCAGCGCCAGGCCTTCGGCGTCGGTGCGGGCGCTGGTGGTGATGGAAATATTCATCCCCTTGGTCTTTTCCACCTTCGCGTAATCGATTTCCGGAAAAATCAGCTGTTCCTTGATACCCAGCGTGTAATTGCCGCGGCCGTCGAACGACTTGCTCGAGACGCCGCGGAAGTCGCGTACGCGGGGCAGCGCCACGTTCACCAGCCGGTCGAAGAATTCGTACATGCGGTCGCCGCGCAGGGTCACCATGCATCCGATGGCCATGCCCTCGCGCAGCTTGAAGGCGGCGATGGACTTGCGCGCCTTGGTGACCACCGGCTTCTGGCCGGCGATCTGGCCCAGTTCGGCGGAGGCGCCATCCATCAGCTTGGCATTCTGGGTGGCTTCGCCCATGCCGATGTTCACCGAGATCTTGGCCAGCTTCGGCACGGCCATCACGTTCTTATACCCGAACTCCTTGGTCAGAGCCGGTACAACCTGTTTGGTGTAATGCTGCTTGAGTCGTGCTGCCATTTCTTTATTTCCCGTCCAGATTCTGCCCGCATTTACGGCAGACCCGCGTGCGCCGCACATGGCCGCCCGCCAGGTTCTCCATATGGTGCCCCATGCGCACCGGCCCGCACTGCGCGCACAGGATCATTACGTTCGAGACCGCGATAGGGCTTTCCCGCTCGGCGATGCCCCCCTTGATCTGCTTGGCCGGATTGGGCCGCGTGTGGCGCTTGATCATGGACACATGCTCCACCAGGATCTTGCCGTTGGCGGGGTTGACATCCAGCACGCGGCCGGTCTTACCCTTGTCGCGGCCGGCCATCACCTTCACCTGGTCGTTCTTCTTGAGCAGAATGCGCACCGGCTCGGCCAGCGCTCTCTTCCTTGGCATATCAGATCACCTCCGGCGCGAGCGAGACGATTTTCATGAACTTCTTGTCGCGCAGTTCGCGGGCCACCGGTCCGAAGACGCGCGTGCCCACCGGCTCGCCGAGGTCGGTGATGAGCACGGCGGCATTGGAATCGAACCGGATATAGGTGCCGTCCTTGCGGCGGGTTTCCTTGCGCATGCGCACGATCACGCAACGCACGACCTTTCCCTTCTTGATTGCGGAATCCGGCGCCGCTTCTTTCACGCTGGCCGTGACCACATCGCCCAAACCGGCCCGCAAGCCGAGGTCGCCGCCGCGCGGCGCAATGCACGACAACCGGCGCGCGCCGCTATTATCGGCGACTTCGAGGATAGTTCGCATTCCTACCATGGTTGTTTCGCTCCCGTGGCGGTGGATACACCGGCCACTATGCTTTTATGTCCAACTCCTCCGGCTGCGTGCCCACCTGCGCGGCGCGCCGGATCACTTCGGCCAGGCGCCAGCGCTTCATGCGGCTGAGCGGCCGGCACTCGATGATGCGCACGATGTCGCCCATTTTGGCGCTGCTTTCCTCATCGTGCGCGTAGAATTTCTTGCGCTTGTTCACGATCCGCTTGTACAGCGGATGCGGCACGCGGCGGCTCACTTCCACCGTGATGGTCTTGGCCATCTTGGTGGACACCACCTGGCCGACCTTCTCATTCTTCAGCGGCTTGTGCGTCTGTTCGGCCATATTACTTCTTCCCCGCCAATTCGCGTTCCCGAAGGATGGTGTAGATGCGGGCGCGGTCCTTCTTCATGGCGCGCGCCTTCTTGAGGCCTTCCATGGTGCCCATGGACATTTGGAAATTGAGCCGGAAGAGCTGCTCTTCGATGGTGCTCAACTGGTGCTGCAGCTCGTTGTCGTCCAGATCCCGAATCTTCTGCGACTTCATGTCTTACTCCGTTTGCTCCCGCGTGACGAATTTGGTGCGGATGGGCAGCTTGTGGGC
>DATGGM010000333.1:0-2182 GCA_035308525.1 Bryobacteraceae bacterium | reverse complement strand
GAGTGAAGGAGGCGCTGAGCAGTCCGTCCAGGCGCGCCCGCGTGCGCGCGGATGGCAAGACTTTCGAAGTCATCGTGCGGGTGGATACGCCGCAGGAAGTGGAATACTACCGGAACGGCGGCATCCTGCCGTACGTGTTGCGCCTGATCGCGGGGAATTAGCCGGTTGCGGGAGCCGGCCAAAAGCAGGTACGATTGAGTTTCCCACCTCTGTAGGTTCGAGAAAATTACTGTACATTTTTATGCCGCAGCAATCCAAGAAGGTTCTGGCAGTTGTCAGCGATCTGTTCTTCTCGGTCAAAATCACGGATGCCGCGAAACGCGCAGGCATGGCCGTGGAACTGGTGAAGGACCGCGGGGAGCTGATGGCCAAAGCCAAAGACAAACCCAGCGTCATCATCTTCGATTTGAATTTCGAGGACGCGCAGCCGCTGGACCTCATCAGCCAGCTCAAGAGCGGCGCCGAGTACAAGGGCGTCAGCCTTATCGGCTATCTGTCGCACGTACAGGGTGAGCTCAAGCAGGCGGCGCAGGATGCGGGCTGCGACATGGTGATGGCCAAGTCGGCGTTTTCGCAGAACCTGCAGCAAATCCTGAAGCGGCACGCCGGCGTGGTGTAGGCGCGCGGGATCCTACGCGGCGGCTTCATGGGTGAAGCGCGCCAGTTCCTCCACCTTCACGCGGGCGGCGCCCGAATCGATGGCGCCCGCAGCCAGTGTCATGCCTTCCCTGAATCCTTCGACTTTGCCGGCGGCCACTAGCGCCGCGGCCGCGTTCACCAGCACGATGTCCCGCGGCGGGCCGTGATCCCCCGCCAGAATCGCGCGTGCGATCTCGAGGTTCCTTTGCGGTGCGCCGCCCTTGAGATCCTCGGGACGCGCGCTGGGCACTCCGAAATCCGCCGGCGTGAGCGTACGCTGTTCCAGCGTGCCGTGGCGGATCTCGAACGCCAGCGTGGAACCCGTGGTTGTGATTTCGTCCAGTCCATCGGACCCATGCACCACGAACCCGCGTGGCAGGCCCAGGGCAGCCAGGGCGCCGGCCATCAGCCCGGCGAAATGCTCGCTGGGCGCGCCGGCCAACTGCGCCGTCGCGCCCGCCGGATTGGTCAGCGGGCCGAGCAGGTTGAACACCGTGCGCAACTTCAAATCCAGCCGCACTGGATGGGCGTGTTTAGCGGCGGTATGAATGGCGGGCGCGAAAAGGAAGCCGATGCCGATTTCACGGATGGCGCGCGCGCACTCGGCGGGCGACATGGGGATGCGCACGCCCAGCATCTCCAGCAGATCGGCGCTGCCGCACTGGCTGGAGATGGACCGGTTGCCGTGCTTGGCCACGCGCACGCCCGCGGCCGCCACTACGAAGGCCACTACGGTCGAGATATTGAATGTAGAGAGCCCGTCGCCGCCCGTGCCGCAGGTATCCAGCAGCGGCTCGCCGGGGAGGCCCACGTCGATGGGTTCCGCCATCTCCCGCATGGCGCGCGCGAAGCCCACCAATTCATCCACGGTCTCGCCTTTCATGCGCAAGGCCACCAGAAATCCGGCGATTTGGGGCTGCGTCGCCTGGCCGTTCAGAATGGTGTGCATGGCCTCAAAAGCCTCGCCTCTCGACAGGTTGTGATGATCGGCTAAGCGATGCAGGTGGGGCAAAAGCGACATGCTATAGTGGATGTTCTTTAGTCCACCGTATCACAAGGTTTCCATGAAAATTCACGAGTATCAGGCCAAGGGCATCCTCGGCCAATACAACGTTCCTGTGCCGCGCGGCGAGGTGGCGTTTACCGTGGACGAGGCCGAGGCCGCTGCCAAGAAAATCGGCGGGAGCGTGGTGGTGAAAGCGCAGATTCATGCCGGCGGGCGCGGCAAAGGCGGCGGCGTGAAGATCGCCAAAGACGCGGCCGAAGCGGCGGAGATCGCGCGCAAGATGCTGGGCATGAAACTGGTCACGCATCAAACCGGTCCGGAAGGCCGCATCGTGCAGCGCCTGCTGATCGAGGAAACGCTGCCCATCGAACGCGAGCTGTATCTGGGCATCGTGCTGGATCGCACGCAGGGTAAGCCGGTGTTCATGGCGTCGGCGGCCGGCGGCATGGAGATTGAAGAGGTCGCGGCGAAGACCCCCGAAGCCATCCTCAAGGAAGTGATCGATCCCGGCCTGGGACTCCAGCCGTATCAGGCGCG
>DATGGM010000332.1:0-8914 GCA_035308525.1 Bryobacteraceae bacterium | reverse complement strand
CGAAGCCTTCACCCGCATGCGCGCCCGCGGCGCCAAAGTAACCGATATCGTCGTCCTGGTTGTCGCGGCCGACGATGGCGTGATGCCGCAAACCCTCGAAGCCATCGATCACGCGCGCGCCGCCAAGGTGCCCATCATCGTGGCCATCAACAAGATCGACAAACCCGACGCGCAGCCCGAGCGCATCAAGCAGCAGCTTTCCGATCGCGGCCTGCTGGCCGAAGATTGGGGCGGCGATGTGGTCATGGTGCCCGTCTCGGCCAAGATGAAGATCAACTTGGATCTTCTGCTGGAAATGATTCTATTGGTTGCCGATCTGCAGGATCTCAAGGCCAATCCCGCGCGCCCCGCCATGGGCAACGTGCTGGAAGCCAAGCTCGATCGCGGCCGCGGTCCCGTGGCTACCGTCCTGGTCCGCAACGGTTCCCTGCGCGTGGGCGATTACTTCATCTGCGGCGCGGTCTTCGGTAAAGTGCGGGCCATGCTGAATGATCGCGGCGAACCCATTCGCGAAGCCGAACCGTCCACTCCCGTCGAAGTCCTCGGCCTCGAATCGCTCCCCGAAGCCGGCGATGATTTCCAGGTGGTCACGGACACCGCCAAGGCCAAGCAGATCGTGCTCTTCCGCGAAGCCAAGGTGCGCGAGGCCACCATGGCCAAATCCAGCCGCCTCACCCTCGAGCAGTTGCATCGCAAGCTGGAGGCCGGCGAGGTCACCGAGCTGCCTATCATCCTCAAGGCCGACGTGGGCGGCTCCGCCGAAGTGCTCAGCGACACGCTACAGAAGCTCTCCAACGAAAAGGTCCGTATCCGCGTGCTGCGCTCCGGGGTGGGCGCCATCAACGAGTCGGACGTGCTGCTGGCCTCCGCCTCCGACGCCATCATCATCGGTTTCAACGTGCGCCCCGAGCGGAATACCTCGGCCCTGGCCGAGCAGGAAAAAGTCGACATCCGGCTGCACACCATCATCTACAACCTCACCGACGAGATCAAAAAAGCCATGACGGGCCTCCTCGAGCCGGTGTTCAAGGAAGTCTACAAGGGCAAGGCTGAAGTGCGCGAAACCTTCCGCATCACCAAGGTCGGCAACGTGGCTGGCTGCCTGGTGCAGGATGGCACCATCAGCCGCGACAGCGAAGTGCGCCTGCTGCGCGACAACGTGGTGGTCTACACCGGCAAGGTCAGTTCGCTGCGCCGCTTCAAGGACGACGTCAGCGAGGTCAAGAGCGGCCAGGAATGCGGCATTACGCTCGAAAACTACGGCGATATAAAACAGAACGATATCATCGAGGCGTTCGTAACCGAGCGGGTCGCCACGGAAGTGTTTGCCTGAGGAACGGGTGGCCACCATTGGCGTTTTGACGCTCGATATTGTCCTTCGGAATTCGCAGTCCCTGAAGGACAAGCGCCACGTGGTGAAAAGCCTCAAGGACCGCTTGCGGAGCAAGTTCAACGTGGCGGTGGCCGAGATCGATTATCAGGACCTGTGGCAGCGCGCGGTGGTGGCGGCCGTGACCGTGTCCTCCGACCATACCCGCGCGCAGCAGGTATTGCAGTCGGTCGAGGATGAAGCCGCCGCGCTGCTGGGCTCGGAGCTGGCCGGCGCAACCGTGGAGTGGATGTGATAAGCCATGCAAGGCCATCGTTCCCAGAGAGTCTCCGAAGCCGTGCGGGAAGAGCTCTCCGAGATCATCGGATTTGAGCTTTCCGACCCGCGCCTGATCGCCGTGGATGTCACCGACGTGGCGGTCACCCCGGACTCGCGGCACGCCAACGTCAAGGTGAGCCTCTCGGGCGCCGAGAAGGAGCAGGCGGCCGCGCTGGCCGCGTTGGAGCATGCCCGGAATTATCTGAGGCACGAGTTGGCCAGCCGCTTGAACCTCAGGAGAATCCCGGAATTGCATTTTGAACCGGACTACTGGCCCGACGCCCCCGGCCGCGTCGAGATCCTATTAAAGAGGGCGAAAAAAAAGCGTGCGCAGCCCGAAAATCAGTCCTAAAGTCAAACAAACTGTGGTAGTTTTGTTTGTGTTGACGGTGGCGCGGGCCTCCTGGCCGGCGCAGCCAGGCCGTGGCGGTGTGGAACAGAACCGCGACCGAAAGGGAGCGGAAATGCTCCGCCTGGAGCAGAGCGCCGAGGCCATGGGCTCTGCCTATTCTATTGCCGTCTATGGATATGACCGCCAGTTGATGCAGGCGGCCGCCCAAGCGGCCTTCGACGAAGCGCGGCGGTTGGATAGCATGCTTTCTAACTATAAGCCGGATAGCGAATGGAGCGAGGTGAACCGCGAGGCCGCCCGGCGTCCCGTGCCCGTCTCGCCTGAGCTGTTCCACCTGCTGGCCGCCTGCCAGGACTATAGCCGCGAGAGCGAAG
Source organism: Bryobacteraceae bacterium (assembly GCA_035308525.1). Lineage (GTDB taxonomy): Bacteria > Acidobacteriota > Terriglobia > Bryobacterales > Bryobacteraceae > Bog-159. The sequence goes on along the minus strand of DATGGM010000332.1, from coordinate 6,540 downwards.
GAGCTTTCGACATTTCCGTCGGCCCGCTGATGAAGGTGTGGGGCTTCTACAAGGGAACCGGCCATTTGCCGCATCGCGCCGAAGTGCTGGCGGCCATGGAGCATGTCGGTTACCGGCACGTCCACCTGGACGCCGCCAGCCGGACAATCAGCTTCGATCGCTCCGGCGTGGAGCTCGATCCCGGCGGCATTGGCAAAGGCTACGCGGTGGATCGCATGGTCGAAGTGCTCAAGCAGAAGGCCATCACTATCGCCCTGGTGGCGGCGTCGGGCAGCAGCATCTATGGGCTGGGCGCGCCGCCGGACGAGCCGCGCGGCTGGCGCATCACTATCCGCGACCCTAAGAACGAACGCGCCAGCGTGGCCCAGGTTTTCTTGAAGAATGAATCGATGTCCACTTCCGGCAGCTACGAAAAATTTTTCCGCGCCGAAGGCCACATCTACAGCCACATCATGGACCCGCGCACGGGTTATCCGGCGCCGGGCATGCTATCGGTTTCGCTCATCACCCCGCGCACCATCGACAGCGAGGCGTGGGCCAAGCCGTTTTTCATCAATGGCCGCCAATGGGCGGCGCAACATAATCCACAAGGATTTCGCGCCTTTTTTTGCGAAGACAGGACGGAACAGCCATGCGCGTGGCTCCCATGACAAGCCGGTTTTTGGATGCGTGCAAGCGCCGACCCACCGATTATCGCCCGGTGTGGTTCATGCGCCAGGCAGGCCGCTATTTGCGCCAGTACCGGGAAATCCGGTCGAAGCACGGCATCCTGGATATCTGTAAGCGCCCGGACCTGGCCGCCGCCGTCACCCTGCAGCCCGTCGAGATTCTGGACGTGGATGCCGCCATCATCTTTGCGGATCTGCTCCTGCCCGTGGAACCCATGGGCCTGAAGCTGCGGTTCGCCACCGGCGAAGGCCCGCGCATCGATAACCCGGTCCACACCAACAGCGATGTGGATAGCCTGTCGACCGGCAATACCGACGATCTGGGCTACGTCGGCGAGGCCATTCAGACCGTGGTGCGGGCTTTGGCCGGCAAAGTCCCGGTGATCGGCTTCGTGGGCGCGCCCTTTACGCTGGCCAGCTACATGATCGAGGGCGGCGCATCCCGCAATTACATCCGCACCAAGCGCATGATGTACTCCGACGAGATCCTGTGGCGCCGCCTCATGGGCAAGATCGTGGACGTGCAAGCCCCCTTCGCCAGCCTGCAGGTAGCCGCGGGCGCCCGCTGCATCCAGGTCTTCGACAGTTGGGTGGGCGCGCTGGGTCCGGACGATTACGTGCGCTTCGTGCAGCCCTATTCGCGCGCGCTGATCGAGCGCATCCGCGCCACCGGCGTGCCGGTCATCCACTTCGGCACCGGCGCCTCGGGCTTCTTCCGCGAGTTGCACGCCGCCGGCGGCGACGTAATGGGCGTGGACTGGCGTGTCAACATCGACCAGGCTTGGATGGAGATCAGCTACCGCTCCGCGGTGCAGGGCAACCTCGACCCGGTGGCGCTGTTCGCGCCGCTGCCCGAGCTGAAGATGAAAATCGCCGAGTTGCTGAAGCGCACCGGCACCCGCCCCGGCCACATCTTCAACGTAGGCCACGGCATCCTGCCCGAGACGCCGGTGGAGAACGTGAAAGCCTGCGTCGAGATGGTGCGCGAGTTCAAGCCGTAAATGTGCCTACACGCGCCAGAACCAGCCCCGCTTGTACATGGCATACGCGACCAGCCACAATAGCAGCGTATACGTCACGGCGTACAACAGGGACGCGTTGAAAGACGAGGCCAGCGGCGTGAACAAGGCATAATACAGTCGGCCGCGCCAGTGCAGCGCCGAAAGCGCTTCATCCATCAGCTCCGAAATCATGTAGACCGTGATGGCGTTCATGCCCACAATCACCAGCGGCTTCACGGCGCGTCTGAAGCCGCAGCCATCCACCAGCCACAGGCAGATCGCGAAGACCACGTAATCCAGACCCGCCATGAACATAGAAAACGAACTGGTCCACAGCTTCTTGTTAATTGGCAGCCAGATATCGGCAATCAGGCCCAAGGCGATCAGGACATTGCCGGTAAGGAACAGCCAGGTCGTGCGCTCGGAAAGCTGGCGCTGGATGCGCAAAATATGACCGGCCATGATGCCCAACAACGTCGTAGCGATAGCGGGGATGGTGCTGACGATACCTTCCGGGTCCCAGGTCTTCGTGCCCACATAGTTGTGGCGGCCCAGTACAATCCTGTCGATGTAGTTAGCCAGGTTATGGTCTACTTCAAGATGGCCCGCGCCGAATACGGGAACCGGAACCAGCTTCATGATGAGCCAGTAACTCGCGAGCAGAGATACGATCCAAATGAGCTGTCCGCGCAACCCGCTGGTTAGATATATGACTGACGCGGCCAGGTAACAGATGGCGATGCGCTGCAGGACGCCGAGCAGCCGCTGTGTCGACAGGTCAAAGGGATAGGCGTAGACTACCAGCCCCAGCACATAGAGAATCGCGGCTCGCCGCAGCACTTGCGCGAACAGGTGGCGGCGCGCGACTCCGGCCGCCATCCGTTTGCCGAGCGAAAGCGTAATGGCCACACCCACAATCCACAGGAACGCCGGGAAAACCGTATCGGTCAGAGTCCAGCCGTTCCAATCGGCGTGTTGCAGCGGTCCGTAACTGTGCGCGCCATCGCCCGGGTTATTCACCAGCACCATGAGCGCCATGGTGGCGCCGCGAAATACATCGAGCGAAATGAGCCGTGGCGCGGCGGGGGCTGTGGGCTGCGGAGGCACTATCTTACAAACACCGAAGACTTCCCCGCGAAGTCCAGCACCCACGCGGGAAAGATGCCCAGCAGCAGCGTGCCCACCGCGGGAATCACCAGCGCCGCGCGCAGCCCGGCGGAAAGCGGTTCTAACTGCGGGGCGGCTTCGGCCGGTTCGCGGAAGTACATCACCACCAGGATGCGCAGGTAGTAATACGCGGCCACCGCGCTGTTGAGCAGCCCCAGCACGGTCAGCCAGACCAGGTGCGAATCGAGGGCTGCCTTGAAGATATAGAATTTGCCGAAGAAGCCGCCCGTCAACGGCACGCCGATCAGCGACAGCAGAAAGATCGAGAGCAGCGCGGCCGTCAGCGGCTGGCGCTCCGCCAAGCCCGCGAAATCGTCCACGGACAAAAACCGCTCGCCCTTGCCCGACAGGTGCGCGACCACCGCAAACGCGCCCAGGTTCATCAGCGCATACGCCGCCAGGTAGAACATGGCCGCGGCGGTGCCCACCTGGGAACGCGCCGCTAGCGCCACCAGCACGTATCCCGCGTGCGCGATGGAGCTGTAGGCCAGCAGCCGCTTGATGTTGGATTGCGTGAGCGCGGCGAAATTCCCGATGGTCATCGACATCAGCGCCGACGCCCAAACCAGCGGCCACCACTCGCCGCTGATGGGTTCGAAGGCCGTCATGAAGATACGCAGGAAAATGGCAAAGGCCGCCGCCTTTGCACCGGTCGCCATGAAGCCCGTCACTGGCGTGGGCGCGCCCTGATAAACATCCGGCGCCCAGATCTGGAACGGCGCGCCGGAGACTTTGAAGCCCAGGCCCACGAACATCAGCGCCGCAGCCACCCCGATGAATACCGGCGGAGGCGTCGAGGGTCCCGCGCTGAGCGCCGCCCGAATGGCCGTCAGGGAAGTGTATCCGGTCATCCCGTACACCACCGCGATACCGTAAAGGAAGAAAGCCGTGGCGAACGACCCCAGCAGGAAGTACTTCAGGGCCGCTTCATTGGCGCGCTTGTCGTCGCGCAGGTAACCGGCCAGCACGTAGCTCGAGATGGACGAGATCTCCAGGCCGATAAAGATCATGATCAGCTCGTTCGCCGAAACCATCACGCATTGGCCCGCCACCGAGAAAAGCAGCAGCGCGTGAAACTCTCCGGCCTCCGCGCCTTCGCGCTGCAGAAATCGATACGAGGAGAGCACCGTGAGCACGCCCACGCCCGTCACCAGCACGCGAAAGAACGTGGCGAAACCGTCCACTACCATGAGGTTCGAAAAGGCGGGACCCGGCGAGGAGTTGGCGATCACCGAAGCCGCCATGGCTCCCAGCAGCGCCACGATGGAGATATGGCCGTAAGCTTGGGGTGCGCGGTCGCGCAACATGACGTCGAGCACCATCAGCAGCGTGCCGGTGACGATCAGGATAATCTCCGGCAGGAAGCGGACGTACTCGATGCCCGCGGGGGCCACGTTAACGGGCACGGGCCACCTCGGTGGAAACCCCGGGCGCCCCATGCACCTGGAATTGCACGTTGACCTGGGTCTGGTCCAGAATGCGCGCAGTGGTCTTGCCCACCACCGGCAGGAACGATTGCGAGTACATGCCCATCCAGACCATCATCACGATCAAGGGCGCCACGGCCGCCCACTCGCGCGGCTTCAGGTCGAAGACATGATCCCGCACCTGGTCGTGCGTCTCGCCATAGAACACGCGCTGGTACAGCCACAACATGTAGCAGGCCGACAAAATCACCCCGATGGAAGCGAAAACGGCCCAGCGGAAATTGGCCAGTGCGGCGCCTTGCAGCACCAGAAACTCGCCCACGTAGTTGTTCAGCGTGGGCAGCCCGATGCTGGCCAGCGTAGTGACCAGGAAGATGGTGGATAGCCAGGGAGCGGCCGCCGCCACACCGCCGTAATCCGCGATGGCCAGGGAATGCCGCCGGTCGTACAAATAGCCCACCAGCAGGAACAGGGCGCCGGTGGAGATGCCGTGATTGAGCATCTGATAGACCGCGCCATCCATACCAATCTGGGTGAATGAGAAGATGCCGAGTACCACAAAACCCAGGTGGCTGACTGATGAGTACGCCACCAGCTTCTTCATGTTGGGCTGCACCATGGCAACCAGCGCGCCATAAATAATACCGATGATGGCCAGCACCGCGATCCACGGTGCGCAGGCGCGTGCGGCTCCCGGAAACATGGGCAGGCAGAAACGCACCAGCCCATAGGTGCCCATTTTCAGCATGACGGACGCCAGCATGATGGACCCCGCGGTAGGCGCCTCCACGTGCGCGTCCGGCAGCCACGTATGTAGCGGGAATAGCGGCACCTTCACGGCGAAGGCCACGAAAAACGCCAGGAACAGCAGCATCTCATTCCGGCCGAACGAGAGCCGGCCGCTCGAGATCATTGCCAGGATCTCCGAGTAGTTGAAGGTGCCCGCGTGATTGTAGATGTAGATGATGGCCGTCAGCATCAGCACGGAGGCGGCGAAAGTGTACAGGAAGAACTTGAGAGCGGCATAGATCCTCCGCTCGTGGCCCCAGATGCCGATCAGGAAGTACATGGGAACCAGCGACACTTCCCAGAACACGTAAAACAGGAACAGGTCCTGCGCCGCGAAGACTCCGGTCAGTCCGAATTCCAGCAGCAGCAGGAAGGCGAAGAATTCCTTGATGCGTTTCTGAATCGATTGCCAGGAGACCAGCACGCAGATGGGGGTCAATAACGTGGAGAGAATCACCAGCCACAGGCTCAACCCATCGAGCGCCACATGGTAGTGGATGTTGGGCGAAACGATCCAAACCAGGTCGGTGACGAATTGCTCGCCCGGAGCATTGGTCTGGAACTGAAAGGCCAGCCCCAGCGAAGCCACGAACGCCGCCAGCGAGAACCCCAGCGCCAGCCCGCGAATGGCGGCATGCGAAGCCCGTGGCGCCAGCAGCAGGACCATGAAGCCGATGAGCGGGATCGCCAGTACGATGTCCAGCAGGTTCATCGCAGGCCTCCCGCCACGCCCAGCACGAAGAGCAGGAACACGCTTCCCACCAGCACCCAGGTGGCATAACTGCGAATGTTGCCGGACTGCAGCAGCTTGAGCACGCCGCCGATGCCGCGCGCGCGGTGCGCCACGCCGTTCACCGCGCCGTCGATCACAGTGGCGTCCATGCCCTTCCAGAGCACTTCGCGGGAGCCCGAAACCAGCGGGTTCACCACCGCCGCCGCGTACAGCTCATCCACGAAGTACTTGTGGTAAATCAGCTGGTAGAGGCCGCTCAGGCGCTCGGCCATGGCCTCCGGCAGGGCAGGGCGGGCAATGTAGAACAACCACGCCAACCCGATACCCAGGAATCCCGCGGCGACCGAAATCAGCATGGGGACAACGTCGTGGCGCTCCGCGGCCAGCGGAAACAACGGGATCAGGAATTCCGGAATGTTGAAGAGCTTGCCGCCCACCAGGGAGAGGACCGCCAGCACGGCCAGCGGCACCAACATCACATTCGGCGATTCGTGCGGATGCGCGAAGCCGTGATACCGGCCGAAGAACGCCAGAAAGATCGCGCGGAAAACGTAGAACGAAGTCATGCCCGCCGTCAGCACGCCCACCCAGAACATCCAGGGCGCCTGGTGGTCCGCCGCGATCAGGATGGCGTCCTTGCTATAGAAGCCCGCAAATGGCGGAACTCCCGCAATGGCCACGGCGGCGCACAGCATGGTGGCGAAGGTCCACGGAATCTTGGTGCGCAGGCCGCCCATATTGCGGATGTCCTGCTC
>DATGGM010000331.1:0-55491 GCA_035308525.1 Bryobacteraceae bacterium | reverse complement strand
TACGCGTTTTGGGTTGCCAGTCGTCTTCGAGATCGGCGCAGAGCTGTTCGAAGCGCTCGAGTTTTTCGCCGGGGATGATGGCGCTGCGGGCCCGCAGGCCGTGCTTGAGGGCGTTGAAGCGCACTTTGGCTTTGCCCTCGGGGGTTTTGGGGCCGGTGGATTTTTGCGCATTCCGGCGATTCGATACCTTTTGTTTGTCGGATATCAGCATGGGACTCCTTTCGATTTCTTGCGATTCGAGGATAGCCCACGAATGCCAGCGATCCAGAGCTTGCGGCAGCGATTTGGATGTGTAAGTCGTTTCTTGGGCAGCGCTTGACTTTTTTTGCGAAGCTTGTGACTGAGAAAGATCGCATACGTGTCGCGGGCGAGCTGGCGGGGGAAGAGGACAACGAAGGTGGCCAATCCGCCGGCGAAGCGGAGTTGGCCGCGACGATCATCGCGGAGATCCGGCGCCGGCGACACACGCGAGCCAGGCGGGTGCTGGAATCGACTCCGCATCGCGTGATCATTCGATCCTCCCCACCACGGCGCGCCTGTGTGTTGGCGCGTCGGAGGTATTAGTGGTTTATCCGGATGCCCCGGTTCCGAAAAGTTGTGATATGCTGTCAGCCGGCTGTTTTCGAAATGACCAGGAAGGGGGATTTTCTTGTGGCGTACCATGTAGAAGGCGAACTATTGGAAGTTTGCGATTGCGGCGTTTTGTGTCCGTGCTGGGTCGGCGAAGACGCCGATAACGGCACCTGCGACGCGATCGTCGCATATCACGTCAGGAAAGGAAATATCGAAGGAACCGACGTCGGTGGTCTGACGCTGGCAATCATGGTGCATATCCCGGGCAATATCCTGAAGGGCAACTGGCGCGCCGCGGTGTTTGTGGACGACCGCGCGACGGAAGCTCAGCAGAACGCGCTGCTCAAAGTCTGGACCGGCAAATTGGGCGGGCCCATCGCCGACTTCGCGGCACTGATCGGCGAAGTGGTGGGCGTGATTCGCGCGCCCATCGCGTTCGACGTCAAGGAAGGGCAGGGCACGCTGAAGGTGGCGGGCTACGCGGATGCCGCCCTGGCGCCATTCAAGGGTCCAGGCGAAATGGTGACGACGCTCCAGAACAGCGTCTTCTCCACCATTCCCGGCTCTCCGGCGTACCTGAGCAAGGCTTCGCACTACCGCCGCACCACCAGCAGTGTGGGCCTGGCGGACGTCAACCTGCAGAATCACAACGCCGTGCAAGGCACGTTCGTGTTCGAAGCCTGATGGCCGACTGACATGGCTTGGCCGGGCATTCGCGACCGCCGGATCCCCGCGCTGCTGCTGGCCGCGCTGGGCTCGCTGGCGTGGTTGGCTTTATGGGCGAGCCGGGATGCGCCCTGGGGACATAGCCTGTTGCACGCCGGGCACACTATGGGCATGGGTCCGGCCGCGCTCGCCGGATTCTTTGTGCTGGGCTGGACGTTGATGACCATCGCCATGATGCTGCCCACCAGCGGGCCGCTGTTCCTGCTTTTCCGGCGAATGGTTTCGAAGCGGCCAGCGGCGGCGTGGCTGGTGGCCGCACTGCTGGCCGGATACCTGGGCGTCTGGGTGCTATTTGGCCTGGCGGTACACCTGGCGATCCAGGGACTGCGCGCGGCAGCGTCCGGAGTTCCGTGGCTGGAACGGAATTCCTGGGCGGCCAGCGCCGTGATCCTGGGAGGTGCGGGCCTCTACCAGTTTTCGCCGCTCAAATACGCCTGCCTGGACAAGTGCCGCTCGCCCATGATGTTCCTGACGGAGCGGTGGCGCGGCGTACGTCCGGCCCGCGAAGCGCTGCGGATCGGCGCGGCCCATGGAGCGTACTGTGTGGGATGCTGCTGGTCGCTGATGCTGGTGATGTTCGCGGCGGGAATGAGCAACTTCGGAGGGATGCTGGCGCTGGGAGCGGCCATGGGCGCGGAGAAGAATTTTTCGTGGGGCCGGCGCCTGAGCCCGGTGCTGGGCGGGCTGTTGCTGGCCGGCGCGGTGGCTACGGTGGTGCTAGCCAAAACCGCTCAGCACTAAATTGTTAAACTAACAAAAAGTGTCCACTCAGACTGGCGTGAACCCAGCTACCGGGGTCCCCTCCATCGCCAAGGCGGGTCACACGGCGTTCCGGGTGCTGGCAGCCATCAGCTTCTGTCATCTGCTGAACGACATGATGCAGTCGGTTATCCCGGCTGTGTATCCGATCCTGAAGCAGTCTTATCATCTCAACTTCCGGCAGGTCGGCTTCATCACTCTTACCGTTCAACTCACCGCATCGCTGCTGCAGCCTTTTGTGGGCAACTACACGGATCATCGTCCCTTGCCGTACTCCTTGCCGCTGGGAATGGGATTCACGCTGGCGGGGCTGCTGGTATTAGCCGCCGCCCCCACATACGGAATGATCCTGCTGGCGGTGGCCCTGGTGGGGGTGGGATCGAGCGTGTTCCATCCGGAATCGTCGCGGGTGGCGCGGCTGGCATCGGGTGGACAGCACGGGCTGGCGCAGTCCCTGTTCCAGGTCGGTGGCAACGCGGGTTCGTCGCTGGGCCCGCTGCTCGGCTGGCTGGTAGTGTTGTTCGGACAGCGCACCATCGCCTGGTTTTCCGCGGCGGCCCTGGTGGCCATCGCGGTCCTGACGCGTGTGGGCACGTGGTACAAAGGCCACGGGGCGGTCAGAGCCACGTCCGCCGCGGCTCTGCACAGCCCCACTTTGCAACTGTCGCGCCGCAAAGTGGCTCTGTCGCTGGGCGTGCTGATGGCGCTGGTGTTCTCGAAGTACTTTTACCTGGCCAGCCTGACCAGCTATTACATCTTCTTCCTGATGAGCCGCTTCCATCTGCCGGTGCGGGCGGCGCAGATTCACCTGTTCATTTTTCTCGGCGCGGTGGCCGCGGGAACTTTCATCGGCGGGCCGGTGGGCGACCGCATCGGCCGGAAATACGTGATCTGGTGCTCCATTCTCGGGATTCTGCCTTTCACACTGGTGCTGCCGTACGCCAACCTGTTCTGGACGACGGTGCTCAGCGTGGTGATCGGGCTAGTGCTGGCGTCGGCCTTTTCAGCCATCATTGTGTACGCGCATGACCTGGTTCCCGGCAGGATCGGTGCAATTTCCGGCCTCTTTTTCGGACTGGCCTTCGGCATGGCAGGCATCGGAGCGGCGGTGATGGGCTGGCTGGCGGATGCCACCAGCATCACCTTCGTGTATCGCGTTTGCTCGTTCCTGCCGGCCATCGGCGTGCTGACGGTGTTTCTGCCGAACCTGGAGAGCGGTTACTGGCGGAGCCGGGCCTGATGGAACCCATCCGCATTTTTATCACCGGCGGCACTTTCGACAAGACCTACAACGAGCTGACCGGCGAGCTTTTCTTCCAGGATTCGCATCTGCCCGAAATGCTGAAGCTGGGCCGCTCGAATCTGAACGTAGAAGTGCGCACGCTGATGATGATTGACAGCCTGCAGATGACCGCTGACGACCGTCAGATCATTTTGCAGCATTGCCGCCAGGCGCCCGAGACCCGCATCCTGATCACACACGGGACCGACACCATGGTGGAGACGGCCGCCATACTGGCGAAAGCCGTCGCCGAGAAGACCATCGTGCTGACCGGCGCCATGATCCCTTATAAGTTCGGCAGCTCCGACGGGCTGTTCAATCTGGGCAGCGCGCTGGCGTTCGCGCAAACGCTGCCGCCCGGGGTGTATGTGGCGATGAATGGGCGGTACTTCGCTTGGGATCGGGTGCGGAAGAATCGGCAGACGGGGATGTTCGAAGAAGTGAGGCCGCCGGCCGCCGGGTAGCGGTCGATTTCGGAGTTTGGGCGCGGCGTGCGCGTGCGGAGGCGGCCGGAGCCTCGCGCCACTGAAGAGACGCTGCGGACCTTCCGCGGGCGGCTGCGCCAACTGATCGCAGAGATGCGCGCGCAGGGTTTGCCGGCGGCCGCCATCGCGCGCGAGCTGGCAGCGGCGTTGGAGGCCGTGAAATCATGAACGCCGATTCCATCGTGCTGTTCGCGTGCCTTGTGCTGATCGCGCTCCTGCTTCATGGGCTGCCCTTCTGGCGGCGTAGCAGCCTGTGGTTCGGAGTCACCGTGGGGCCCGACTTCCGCGATTCTCCGGAGGGCCGGCGGATATTGCGGCGCTATCGCACCGAGATGTGGACGGTGTCGCTGGCCGCCGCGGTCCTGACCTGGGCAGGCCTCCGGGGGGACTTGCGCTGGTTCGTGGCGGCTGCTCCATTGTTGCAAGTTTTAGGCGGCATGGCGGCATTCGCGCTGGGGCGTAACCGCGCCAGACACTTCGCGCAGCATCCGGACGGATCCCGCTGGGCGTCGCTCTCCGGCATCCACGAAGGGATGCCCGGAGGGCCGGCGGCCCTGGTGGTGCCGTACGCCATCCTGGCGGGCACCGCCATTTTCCTGCGCGAGAACTGGGACCGCATTCCGGCGCGCTTTCCCGTGCACTGGGGCATTTCCGGAACGCCGGACCGGTGGGCCGAGCGGTCATGGCGCAGCGTGGACGGCCCGCTGCTGGCGGGCGTGGCGGTAGTGGCGCTGATGCACGTGCTGGGCTACATGGTGCTGAAGGGATCGCCGCGCGCGCGCATGGCCGAAACCGCCGAGTGGACGAGGCGCTTCCGGCGCGCCAATCTCCGCATGATCGTGGCCATGGGGTGCATGATCAGCGTGCTGTTCGCCGCCCTGACGTTGAACCCGTACCTGGCCAACGGAGACCAGCTGGTGATACCGGTGTGGCTGATTTTGGGAGTGGTGCTGGCGCTCACCGCTGCTTTCCTGTGGCCCATCATCCGCATCAGCCAGGAACCCGGCAGCGGCAGCGACGGCACGCCCGACGAATGCTGGAAACTCGGGCAGATCTACTACAATCCGGACGATCCGGCGCTGATGGTCGAGAAGCGATTCGGCGTGGGCTACACCATCAACTTCGGAAACCGCGCATCCTGGCTGCTGGTTGCCATCCTGCTGCCGGCGATCTTCGTTCCGTTGCTGCTGTAGGACAGGCCTCCGGATCTGAGACAATAATCGGCATCTATGCCTTGCCTCGTTGTTGTTGCCGTTCTGGCCTTCCCGCGGGTAGTGCTGGTGTTGCTTTGGCTCTTCTCGACCTACCTGCAGCATGTCTATCACAACTGGCTGATTCCTCTGCTCGGGTTCATTTTCCTGCCGCTCACCACGCTGGCATACGCCTGGATCATCCACAACCACCGTCCCCTGGAAGGCATCAATGTGCTCATCCTGATCGTGGCGGTCATCATCGATGTGGGCGGACTGGGCGGCGGCGAATACCACCGCCGGGGACGCGATTGACCGGACATGCACGCCTTCCCGCAATTTGACCTGGCCGGACAGACGGCTCTGGTGACGGGCGCGGCGCGAGGTCTGGGCCGCGCCATTTCGCTGGCGCTGGCGCACGCCGGTGCGGACGTGGCGCTGGGTCTGCGCGATGTGAATGCCGCCGGCGGCTTGCCGGGCGAGATCGAAGCGCTGGGCCGGCGCGTCTTACCGTTGCAGATGGACGTCACCAGCCTGGAGCAGATCCGCAGCGCCGTGGATGACACGGCCGCGCACTTCGGCAAGCTGACTATTCTGGTGAACAACGCCGGAGTGGCACCGGAGAATCCCGCCGAAAACGTGCGCGAGGAGGACTTCGATCTGACCCTGCGGGTGAATCTGAAAGGAACGTTCTTCGCGAGCCAGGCCGCCGCGCGCATCATGATCCGCCAGAAGGAAGGGCGCATCATCAATATGGGTTCGCAGGCAGGCTTCGCCGCGCTTCCCACAGAGTCGGTCTACTGCATGACCAAGGCCGCCATCGCGCACCTCACCAAGTGCCTGGCCATCGAATGGGGCAAGTACCACATCACTGTAAACGCCGTAGCGCCCACCTTCATCTTCACTCCCGGCACGGAGTCTTCTTTGGCCGATCCGGCGTTCCGTGCGGACGTGGTGGAGCGTATCGCGGCGCTGCACCGCATCGGCGAACCCATGGACGTGGCGGGCGCGGTAGTGTTTCTGGCATCCCCGGCGGCGTCGCTGATCACCGGCCACACCATGCTGATCGACGGCGGCTGGACCGCCAGGTAGGCTAGCCCGGCAATCGGGAGGTGGCGTGCACGCGCGCCAGGTGCACGAAAGCTTCCGCGGCGCCGCATCCCGACTCGCGCCCGCGGTAGTTTTCCATGAGCTGATGGTACTCGCGATAGATTTGCTCGCCATCCTGGCTCTTGTGCGCGAACAGCGCGGCCTTTTTCTTTTCGCGGACGGCGGTCACATCCACGTAATCGGTGGGATGAAAACCCATGGTCTGCGCGCCCAGATCGACTTCGTAATAGTACAATTCGAATCGCCCGCGCGCCGCCAGCCACGCGCGAAAGGTCAGGGTGCCGGCGGCCTGATGGTCCAGGTGGGTGTCGATCGGCCATTGCGTGAAGACCACGTCCGGATCTTCGGCGAAGATGAGCTTGCGCAGGGATTCGGCGGCGCTCGCATCCACCACGGTGGCGCCGTCGATTTGTCCGGCGAAGACAGGCTTGGCTCCCAAGATACGGCAGGCGGCTTCGCATTCGGCCGATCGTATGGCCGCGGACTCGGCGTGCGACTTACGCGGGATGCCGGCTTCCCCGCGCGTCAGGTAAATGATGGTGACGGCGGCGCCGGCCGCGGCATAGCGCGCCAGAGTGCCGCCGCAGCCGGACTCGGGGTCGTCCGGGTGACCGCCTACGCAGACGATTTTAGGGGTGTGGCCGGAGGATGTCTGGCCGGCGGCGAGGGCGGGCAGGGTGAGGAACTGACGTCGCGAAGCTGTCATCATGAATGCTCCCGGGCTAAGATTATACAGGCTCCGAAGAGTGACGGGCAGGATCATAGCGCTGTTGATGGCCGCCGCGGCGGCATGCGGACACGCGCAAACGCGCGCCGTGCTGGAAGGCCCGCGTGTCCGGGTGGATGCATTGGTCACCGGCGGCACGTTGCGGGAGCGCTACTTCGCCAAGGATGGATCGGCCTGGGTGGAACTGGCCACCCGCGAGGCGGGATCGGCTGGGCCGGTGGCTATCGACGGGGGTGCGCTGGTCGAAGAACTAACGCTCGGCAGCCTGGGGGTTCGCCATACCCTGAGGCTGACCACGCACGCCAACTGGCTCAAGGCGAATACTCGCCTGGAAGGCGGACTTCCCGTAACGCTGCACGCCTTCTCGGATGCGCTGCACGCGGCGTTCGACCCGGACTGGTCTTACGCGCCGTCGGTCGGCGGCTTCGTTCCCGACGCGCAGTACAAGGCGCCCCTGATCATGGTGCAATCCGCACGCCGCGCGCTCGGGATAGTGCCGGATGTGCGGGCGCTCTCCCGCGACGCGCTGCAGCGCTGCAATCACACGCTCGACCTGGATGCACCGTCGGGACTCCTTTCCGTGGGATTCATTCCCGCGCGCCAGGCGTATCATTCGGTGTACCGCGAGGACCTCGACGGCGTATGGACCGCGGATCAGCCTGTCGAGAACTCTTACTACATTTACCTGTCCGCGGACGCGGCTCCGCAGGCCGCTTATCGCGAGGCTGTGCGGTTCCATTGGGACCAGTTCGCCCGGCAGCAGATCGGGGTGGCCGCCGCCGCGCAGGCGGGAACCGATGCGCGCTATAAGAAATGCGCGCTCTGGGACGATTGGCGGCGGACGATTTGGGATGAGGAATCGCCGGCCAACTGGCTCTCATTCGCACTGCCGGACGGCGCCACCGGAGGCGCGGTGAAGATGCTGCGCTGGGGAGAGCCGCGGCCGTCGATTTATCTCGGCGCATGGTTCAACAGCCTGCGCACGGCATTCGGCATGGCGCTGTACGCCCGGCGCACCAGCAACTCGAAGCTGCTGGACCTGGCCGGGCAGACCGTGCGGTTAGCTTTGCGCACGCCGGGCACCGCCGGCGCTTTCAAGTGCATTGCCGTGCCACACGGGGAGAGCGGCCAAACAGATTGGGCAGCGGGCGACGGTTCGGGCGGCAGCACCGTACATGGATTTCTGGGCTTTGACATGAGCTGGACCGGCTATTGGCTGCTGCGCTGGCGCGCGGCGGGGCTGCCGGGAAGCGAGGGCATGGTCAGCCGGTGCGCGCGCCTCGCCGAATTCCTGATCGCCCGCCAGCAGCCCGATGGCATGCTGCCCACGCGCTTCGACGATGACGGCGCTGTGGAGCCGAGCGCCTCCAGGACGCTCCCGGCCGAGACCGCGCCGGTAGTTCTGTTTCTGCTGGAGTTGTACAAGGCGTCGCCGAAGAAAGAGTATCTGGAGGCTGCTCGCAAGGGACTCAAGTTCCTGGACCGTGAGGTGATCCCCACCCGCAAATGGTATGACTTCGAAACTTTCTGGAGCTGCAGCCCGCGGCTGGCCGCATTCGACGAACGCACCCGCCAATGGCCGGCGAATAACCTGGCGCTGATCCACGCGACGGCCGCATACCTGGCGGCTTACCATGTCACGCGCGAGCGCCAGTATCTCGACAAAGGAGAAGCCCTGCTCGACTACCTGCTGCTCTATCAACAAAGCTGGACCAACCCGATGCTTACGGGACTCACCGGACCCGCTATGCTGCTCGGTGGGTTCACCACGCAGAACTCGGATGCCGAGTGGTCCGATGCGCGCCAGAGCCTGGCGGGGAATGTTCTCATCGATTACTATCGCGCGACCGGCAAGGCCGAGTACCTGGAACGCGGCGTGGAAGCCTTGCGCGCCCAGTTCCCCATCTCACCCTCAGAGAATTGGGCGCACTCCGGCTATGGCGCGAAGGCCGGCGTAAGCAGTTTCCATTGGGGCAGCGGGAGCGGGATGGCCGGCATCGAAATCGACGGCGACTACCTCAAGGATGCCGTGTTCGATGTGGCGGCCGCGCGCGGCGTGGGTGTTAACGGCCTGAACCTGACGGGCGGCGAAGTGTCGGGGGGCCGGATTCAGTTCAGGCTGGAAAGTCCGTTTCCATGGCGGCGCGATTGGATGGTGGCGTTCCGGCATACCGAACCGGACCGGAACTACCAGGTCAGCGTTAACGATAAGGAAATCGGTAGCTACTCGGGCAAAGCGTTGGAAGCCGGCCTGGCGGTAGGTCACTGACCGGCCACGAACAGGTGCCCGTCATTCTGCGAGTAGATTTTCCCGTCCCCGCCGAGCGAGGCGGGCGTGTACGCCGCACCCAAAGCGAGTTGCTGGAAGATCTCCCGCACTAACTTACCGCCCTGGCCGATGGCGAACATGTTGCCGTCTTCGCTGTTGGCGTACACCACGCCATTGGCGTCGATTGCGGGACTGTTCACGCACCATTCGAATCCGGCGGGATGGTCGGAAACGCAGGTGAGCGAGCCATCCGCGTTGCGCGTGCAGCTATTGGTATTGGTGTTTTGATAGCTCCACTCGACGTTCAAGTTGGCATCCAGCTGGGTGATGAAGTACTGCTCAGGCGACGCCGGATTGTTCGTGGAGCGGTCCGGCGGGCAAAGCGTGGTGTCGTCGCAGTAGGAGCCCAGGCCGCCGTAATGGTTGTTCTTGGTGACCATCGACCACGTGCCGCCGTGCGCGTAAATCGCCGGCGTAGTGTCCCATCCGAAGCCGAACTCGCCCAAATAATTGCCTCCGGCATCGAAGTGCATCATATGTCCCTGGGCGTAGTTGTAGCGGTTCCAGGCGCCGAAGAGGACGCTTCCGTCGGGCGCCACCACGGGAGTGGAGGAGGCATCGTCGAGCACGCTGCCGTCGCCGGGCTGGTTGGTGGAGGGATCCACGCCCTGCAATGCGCCGGCGCGGCAGCCGCCTGGAGTGCCGTTGGCCGGCAGCCATCCACCGTCGGCCACGGCCACACCGCAGCCATCGTGAAAACGGTTGCGCAGCGAGGCGGCCCACTTCAGGCTCAGATCCGGATTCAGCGCCAGCAGGAACGAATAGCGGTCGTTGAAGTGGGCGCGGCTCACCGTGTAGATGGTGCCGTCGGGGGCTACTGCCGGCGACACATTCACCCCGGCGCGCTGGCTGCCGCAGGTGGCCGTAGCGGGAGTTGCGGTGGTGCTGGGCGGCCACGGGAGCTGCGTGGGATCGAAGGACGTAATGCACTGGCTGCCGGCACCAGGCGCCTGGGCCGCCACCAGTGTTGGATAGCTGGCCATGCTGACCGTGCCCCCCGCCGAAATCCTGACCAGCCAGGAGTTGGTGGCGTCGTTGCCGTAGAAGCCATTGGTGGTGACCACCTGGATCACGTTGTAGAACAGGTTGCCGGCGGCGTCCACCGTGATGGGGCCCGTCTCATAGGTGTCGGGATCGGTTCCAAAGGGAGCGTAGCGCCGGATCATGGCGCCGGTGGCCTTGTCTAGTTCGATGATGCTGCCGCTCGCGCCCGGCAGATACAGCACGGCGTCGCCTAACGCCGCATGGAATACCGGCTCCCAGAAATCGTTGCTGGAACCTGGCGGCTTCCAATCGCCGGCATACTGCCATTGCTGGATCAGTTGATTGTTTTGCCAGGTGAACTTGTTCTCACCCCATGTCTCGCCGGCGTAGGTGGTGGGGTCATAAGAACCCGACTTGTACTCCATGTAAACGTCGTTGCCATCCACCAGGGGAACCTGATAATGAGTCACCAGCTCGTTATTGTTGGCGCTTTGCTCTTCCGGCACCAGCGGGTCATACACGATGTTCGCCAGAATCCGGTTCAGACTTTGTCCCGTCACGGCGGGATTGCCGGAATGTTGCGGGTTCTGGGCCCATTGCGCCCAGCCCGTGCCGATGGCGATGCCGTCCTGGACCGTGACGGTGACTCCGCCGGCTTGGATCTGGAGCACCGCCGAGCCGGCGGGTAATTGAGCGGAAGACACGGTGACATTGATCTGGTAGACCCCCACGAATTGGGGCGACAATCCCGCGAAAGTAACCGTCGCCGGAACTCCGCCGATGGTCACCACCGGAGTCGCAGCCGTGCGGCGCAAGGTGTCGAGCGAGTTATTGCCGGTGACGCCCGGAGGATTCACGGGTCCAAAGCCGCTTCCCCAGAGCACCAGCGAGTCGCCGGGCACCGCCGGATGGCTGGCCACCCCGGGAATCGCCCCAGTTGGCGCTGCCAACGAGCCGTCCGGATTGACGGCCACTGCGTAGCCTTTCACGGCGAACAAGCCGGGAGCATATTGTCCCACCTGGACGGCCTGCGGCGGGGAGGCTGCCGATCCATTGGTGACCACTACGTTGACCGGACCGGTGGTGGTGAGTTCCCACGGAAGCTGAACGTTGATTTGCAGGGGCGAAACGAAAAGCAGAGGCGCGGCGATGCCATTGAAGTTCACAGACACGCTGCCGAGCGTGAGGGGCAAGGGGATGGTGCCGGCGAAAGCGGGCTCCGAGGCCAGATTCGTACCGAAGATGGATACCAGCGATCCCGGCGCAACGGGCGCGCTGAAAGACGCTGCGTCCACCACGCCGCCAGGCTCCACAACCGGTGTTTGCGCGGCGCTGAACGCCGCTGTCAGCAGAATAATCGCCGATACCGCCAACACCCTCATGCGCGGAATTCTACCACGCTGGGGTGGGAGTTTACCCGGCCCAGCCGGATTGGCACATAACCAGGGGTATGCCCCGGGTGCGAAACTCGTATCGTTCGATCTTGACGCTGGCCTTATCCGGTTCGCTGTGGATGACCCAACCGAAGATCTCGAGCTTCATGAGGCAGGTATTATCCAGCATGGCCGGCCAGTCCACGGCGATGCGGACCTTTTGGCCGGGCTTCAGATTGTGCTCGGTGGTAAATCGGACTTCGCGGCTGCTCATTTCGAGCGTTTTGCCGGCGCCGGCCGCCGTGATCCGGCTGCCCTTTACGCACTGATAGCGGACCTCCTGCTCGATCGGAAACCTGTGCCTGGCGCGTCGGCCCGAATCGTCGTCCGAAACGTTGTTGGAGATTGCCATTGGATTTCGCATGTCTGCTGCCAATTCGCCCTTTCCCACTAAGGTGACCGCCGGCGCAGCATCCAGATCAGGGAGAGGCCCAGGGCAGCCACGATTCCAACGGCCCACCATGCCGAAAGGTCTCCGATAAGAGCAAGCGCCAACACGTTAAGAAAAGATACCACACCGTAAAGATTCTGTAAAGTTCTTCATTTGCGTTATAATCGCTTTTCACGCCTTTCAGGAGTTCCTCCTCATGGATGACAAAGAACGCGCCCGCGCGTTAGAGCTTACCCTCGGACAGATCGAAAAGCAGTTCGGCAAAGGTTCCATCCTGCGTCTGGGAACCAAGGACGCCGTGGTTCCGGTGTCGGTTATTTCCACGGGATCCATCTCGCTGGACGCGGCGCTAGGTGTCGGGGGTTTCCCCCGCGGGCGCGTCACCGAGATCTACGGCCCGGAATCCTCCGGCAAGACTACCATTGCCTTGCAAGTAGTCGCGGAAGCGCAGAAAAAGGGCGGCATGGCGGCCTTCATCGACGTGGAACATGCGCTCGATCCGGCGTACGCGCGCAAGCTGGGCGTGGACGTGGATAACCTGCTGGTTTCGCAGCCGGATTACGGCGAGCAGGCGCTCGAGATCACCGGCGCGCTGATTGCTTCCGGCTCCATCGACGTGCTGGTGGTGGACTCGGTGGCCGCCCTGGTGCCCAAGGCCGAGCTCGACGGCGAAATGGGCGACAGCCACATGGGCCTGCAGGCGCGCCTGATGTCGCAGGCGTTGCGCAAGCTCACGGGCGTGGTCTCGAAATCCAAGACGTGCCTGATCTTCATTAACCAGATCCGCGAGAAGATCGGCGTCATGTTCGGCAATCCCGAAACCACCACCGGCGGCCGCGCGCTGAAGTTCTACGCATCCATCCGGGTGGACATCCGGCGGATCGCGGCCATCAAGGATGGCGACGCGGTGGTGGGCAACCGCACCAAGGTAAAGGTGGTGAAGAACAAAGTGGCGTCGCCGTTCCGCGAGGCGGAATTCGACATCATCTACGGCGAAGGAATTTCGAAGGAAGGCGATCTGCTGGACCTGGGGGTGGCCCAGAACCTGATCGAGAAGAGCGGCTCCTGGTTCAGCTACAAAGGCGACCGGATCGGGCAGGGCCGCGAAAATGCGCGGCAGTTCCTGAAGGACAACGCGGACATCAAGCAGGGGATCGACAGCGAGCTACGGCGGCAGCTCGGATTGATCAAGGCGGAGGCCGAGGTGAAACCAGCGCCTCCCGAAGCAGCGCCGCGGCCCAACGCGGCGGCCAGCGCACGGCGGTAAAGGCAAGCCCGCGGGTGTGTTCGCTACAATGGAAATATATCCATGCGAGGCACCCGCTGGCTTATCCTGGTGGCCATCACCGCGCTCCTCGTAGGCGTTGCCGCGATCTACCGGCTGCAGGGCCGCGCGAACCGCGAGCAATCGCCGCAGAAGCCGCGGGCCATGGCGCGGGAGCTGAGTTCCGCGGCGCAGGATTGGAGCTGGATCGAAACTTCCGCCCCGCCTGAAAGCCGCACCATCTGCCGTATCACCGCGAAAGATGCCCGCCAGGTGAAGGATTCCAATCATGTGGAGTTGGAACAGGTGGAATTGCAGCTCCCGTCCCTGCACGGGCCCAATTACAACCTGGTTCACAGCGCCCACGCGCAATACAACCAGTCCGACAAGCGGCTGTACTCCGATGGCGTGGTGGATATCACACTGGCCGTGCCCAATGAGGGGCAGCCCAAGCACACGCTGGTCTCCATCCACTCGTCGGGTGTGACCTTCGACAGCGGCACGGGGAAGGCCACCACGGACCGGCCCACCACCTTCAGGTTCGAGAACGGCGACGGCCAGGCCGTCGGCGCTTCCTATGATCCGAGCACGCGCGAGCTGGTGCTGAACGGCCAGTCGGAACTGCATTGGAATCCCCCCGGTCCGCATGCCAAGCGCATCAAAATCGAATCGAACCAGGTGATTTATCGCGAGAACCTGGCGGGCGTGTGGCTCTCTCCCTGGGCCAAGATGACCCGCGACAACACGGTGGTGGAAGCGGGGGACACGGTCATTGCGATGCAAGATGGGCGCATCCACCACGTGGAGGCGCAGAAGGCGCATGGCACCGACGCTTATCCGAACCGTAAGTTGCAATACGGCGCCGACCATCTGGCTGTGGATTACGGCGATACAGGCGAGGTCGAGAAGATCACCGGCGACGGGGGCGCGCGCCTGGTTTCAGAAGGAGAAGGCTCGCAGGTGACCGCAACCGGGGATCGCGTGGACATGCAATTCGCGGACTACAACGACTCGGCTGCCCTGACCCAGGCCGTAGTAAGCGGCCACGGGTTCCTGGAGTCGAAGCCCGATCCGCAAGCGCCGCCCACGCCCGGCAAGGAGGTGGCGGAAAGCCGCATCCTGCGTAGCGACACCATCCAGATGAAGATGCGGCCGGGTGGCCGGGAACTGGCGGCGCTCGAAACGCAAGCGCCCAGCGAACTGGAGTTCCTGCCTAATCTGCCCACGCAACGCCACAGAAAGTTCACCGGCGAGCGCATGTGGATCACTTACGGAGAGCAGAACCGGGTGCAGTCGTTCACTTCCATCAATTGCCGCACGGTCAGCGATCCCACACCTGAAGAATCGGCAAGAAAACGGCCGCCGGCCGTTACCGTGAGCAAGAACGTGTCGGCGACTTTCGATCCGAAGACCAGCCAGCTCGCGCGCATGGAGCAGTGGGGCGATTTCAGCTACGAAGCGGGCGATCGCAAGGCGCGCGCCGATCGCGGCATCCTGGAGCAGGCCGAGAACCGCATCACTCTCGACAAGCACGCCCGTATGTGGGACAGCACCGGGAACACCACTGCCGACCACATCGTGCTCGACGAAAAGAGCGGTAACTTCACCGCCGAGGGCCACGTCAATACCAGTCGATTGCCCGACCAGCAAAAGAAGAAGAGCGACTCCGCCATGCTCTCAGGCGACGAGCCGCTGCAGGCGGTAGCGCGCGCCATGACGTCCGCCAATCGCAACCGGCTGGTGAAATACGACGGTGACGTGGTTCTGTGGCAGGGCGTGAACCGCATCCAGGCCGACCACGTGGAGATCGACCGCGAGAAGCGCACTATCATCGCGGAAGGCCATGTGATCACGCAGTCGCGGGAAGAGAAGAAGAGCGCCGACCAGGCCGCCGCCATCGCGCAACCGGGGCCGGCGGTGTTCACGCTGGTGAAAGCGCCGCACATGGTCTACACCGATCAGGACCGGCTGGCGCACTACTCCGGCGGGGTGTTCCTGAACCGCGGCGGCTTGCAGATGAAGGCCACCGAACTGCGGTCGTGGCTGGCCGAAGAGGGCGCCGACAACCGCCTGCAAAAGGCGTTCGCCGACGGCGCCGTGGAGGTCGTGCAGGCGGGACCCATCCGCACCCGAACCGGCACCAGCGAGCACGCCGAGTATTACACTGATGAAGATAAGATCATTCTGCGCGGCGGCGATCCCCAGATGAAAGACAGCCTGCGCGGGAACGCACGAGGCGCGGAGTTGACGTACTATTCCACTGACGACCGGCTACTGGTGAATGGGACGCCGGCCCAACCGGCCGTCAGCCAGATCCACCGCAAACATCAATGAGCAAGCTGGAAACCCGGGAGATTTCGAAATCGTATCGCGGGCGCAAGGTGGTGGACGACGTCACCCTGAGCGTGGACAAGGGCGAAGTGGTCGGCCTGCTGGGTCCCAACGGCGCGGGCAAAACAACCTCGTTCTACATGATCGTGGGGCTGATCAGCCCGGACTCCGGCTGTATCCTGGTGGACGACACGGACATTACGGCGCTGCCGATGTATCAGCGGGCGCGCCGAGGCATCAGCTACCTGCCGCAGGAAGCCAGCGTATTTCGCAAGCTGACCGTGGATGAGAACCTGATGGCCATCCTGGAAACACTCCCCATGCGAAACCGTGAGCGGCGTGAGGCGCTGGACCGCCTGATCGAGCAGTTAGGACTGGAGAAGGTGCGGCGCAGCCAGGGTTACATGCTCTCGGGAGGCGAGCGCCGGCGCGTGGAGATCGCCCGGTCGCTGGTGATCAGCCCGAGCTTTCTGCTGCTGGACGAGCCGTTCTCGGGCATCGATCCGATTCAGGTGCTGGAGCTGCAGCGCATCATTTTCGATCTGAAGCGGGAGGGCATCGGGATCCTGGTGACCGACCACAATGTGCGCGAGACGCTGATGGTGACCGACCGCGCGTACATCATCGACAATGGGCGGATCTTCCGCGCGGGCAGTCCGGAGGCGCTGGCGCGGGATCCGGAAGTGAAACGCGTGTATCTGGGCGAGTCGTTCAGTTTGCAGATTTAGTTGACGGCCAGGAGCGCGCGCGAAACGGGAAGCGGCGGCGGATCCCATCCCAACGGGAAACCCGATCCCCTGGTCCACAAGGTTTTTATAACTCGTCCGATGGCATGGGCCGGAACCCGGTATTTTGAACCTTGACTCACTGCATAGCCTGATTCCTTCCCGCGATTGCCATTCGGCTAGCTCGTATTCGGCGCGAGGAATGCCAAGTTGCCCGGGCAGTTCAGCGCATAACTTTCCTGCCCAGTCCACGCCCGTCTCGCACCGAACCTTGAACACTAAGAGCATGATAAGAGGTTTCAAGCGGCGCTGTGCGCGGCCGCCAGGTGCAGGCCGTAAAATTGTTGCCGGGCAAGCCTGTCCGTTGGTTCTGCGGGTACACTTGGTAAATGGCTCATGCTGGATCATGGGAAATATGCTGACCGACGACCAAATCTCGGAACTAAGATCGCACTTCCCAATCCTCCGGGAAAGAACCTACCTCTACAACTGCTCCCAGGGCGCCCTCTCCGACGCGGTGGAAGCCGGGATGCAAAAATACACTGCCAGTTGGCGAACCTCGGCCGCGCCCTGGGATGAGTGGATGGAAGCCTACGACGCGCTTCGCGGTGATTTCGCGCGATTCATCAACGCCCAGCCGGAGGAGGTGGCCATCGTCACCAGCGCGTCCGCCGGAATCAATCCCATCGCCAACGCGCTCCAGTTCGACCAACGCAACAAGGTGGTGTTGAGCGAGTACGAATTCCCGACCATGGCGCACATCTGGCTGGCCCAACGCCCGCGCGGCGCCGAGATCCACTTTCTCGACGGCGTCCACAACACCGTTCCCACCGAATGCTATGAGCGCGCCATCGACCAGCGCACGCGCATCGTGCCACTGACGCAAGTCTCGTTCGTCAACGGCTTCCGGTCCGACGTCGCCGCCATCGCCAAGATCGCGCACACCCAGGGCGCTCTTCTCTTTCTCGACGGCTATCAGGATTGCGGCACCCGCCCCGTCGACGTGAAAGCGCTGGATGTCGATTTCTTCGTGACAGGCACTCTGAAGTATCTGCTGGGGCCGCCGGGACTGGCTTTGCTCTACGTGCGGCGCGAGCTGATCGAGACTCTCACCCCCACCATTACCAGTTGGATGGCCCAACGCGACGTCTTCGCATTCAATACCAAGTGCCTGGATCCCTCGCCGGATGCCCGGCGCTTTGAATGCGGCACGCCTGCCATTCCCAACATTTATCTGGCGCGCCCCGCCATCGATCTGCTGGCCCGCATCGGCATGCACAATGTCGCCGCGCAGATCGAGCGGCTCACGCGGGCCTTCCTCAAAGGCGTTCAGGGTCTGCGCGTCGAGTCCAAAACCCCATCGACGAGCGTGGGGCCGCTGGTAGTGCTCCGCGCCCGGGACGCAGCCGTTATGCTCGGCAAACTCACGGCCCGTGGAATCGTGGTCTCCACACGCCGCGACGGTGTGCGCTTTGCCTTCCACGTTTACAACACGATGGAAGACGTCAACGTGGCGCTCGCGGCGCTCGAAGACAACCTGGACCTGATGGTGCGTTCATGAAGACTCTGACCGGTGGCTGCCGC
The DNA here is from genome assembly GCA_035308525.1 of Bryobacteraceae bacterium. Classification (GTDB taxonomy): domain Bacteria; phylum Acidobacteriota; class Terriglobia; order Bryobacterales; family Bryobacteraceae; genus Bog-159. The sequence continues at coordinate 37,598 of DATGGM010000331.1, read as the reverse complement.
GTCTATTCCGCGGCGGACGGGCCCTGTTCCACGTTCGGCAACTGGACCGCGCGCGCGGTCATTTCCCAAACCACCGGCGCGCAGCGCATTACCCAGACCGTTAGCGACTACGGGGCGGGACTCTCGCCGTCGGTGGTGAATCCGGGCGCCGAAGAGGTGCTCTATGTCGCCGCGGGGCAGGGAACCTGCCGCATCAACGGATTCGACTACCCGCTCGGCCCGGGCGCCGCGATCTTCGTTCCACCAGGGGCGGTCTACAGCATCGAGAACACCGGCACCGGGACCATTCGCATGATCAGTTCCTGTTGCCCCGAGGACCCGCAACGTCACATCGTGGAGGCTTCCCTGCCGCCGGCGTCCGGCCAGCCGCCGCGCCTGCTGGCGCATGAAGACCTTCGCGAAGACATTCGCGCGGGCCAGGACCGCCTCTTCCGCTACCTGGTCTATACCGACCTCGGCTGCCGGCAGATCACGCAGTTCGCGGGATGGATTCCGCCGGGCAAAGCCCCGGTCCACTACCACACCTACGAAGAATGCATCTTCATCCTGGAAGGCGGCGGGATCGTGCACACGGACGATGAATCGTGTGAATTCGGCCCCGGCAGCAGCATCTATTTCCCCATCGGCGTGCGCCATTGCGTGGAGAATCCGGGCGATTGCACTGTCAAGCTGCTGGGCGCCTTCTACCCTTCGGGCAGTCCGGGCGAAGCCTATGAACCGGGCCAAGCCCGAGACCCATGACTAAGCCGGCTCCCGGCGGCATTGAAAAAGGCGAGCAGCTATCGCGCCAGCTTGCTCCCAGCCAGCTCGGCATGATCGCCATCGGCGGCGCGATCGGCACCGGGCTGTTCCTCGGCAGCGCCCTGGCGGTGCGCCTGGCCGGCCCGGGCGTCATCATCAGTTATCTGATTGGAGCGGCCGTCGCGCTGCTCGTCATGAGTGCGCTGTCGGAGATGGCCGTCGCGCATCCCACCGCGGGTTCCTTTGGTGTGTATGCCGAGCTTTACGTCAATGCCTGGGCGGGCTTCATCATCCGCTACACCTATTGGGCGGCGCAATGCATCGCCATCGGGGGCGAAGCCACGGCCATCGCCATCTACTGCCAGTGGTGGTTCCCGCATACTCCGAAATGGATTTGGATCCTGGGCTTCTCCATCGCGCTGCTGTACGTGAACGCGCGCAGCGTCGGCAGCTTCGGCAGCTTTGAATATTGGTTCGCCATGATCAAGGTCGTGGCCATCGTCCTGTTCATCGTTTTCGGCCTGGCGCTGCTAGCCGGGATCGGTCCTGCGCCGGCCATGGGCCTCTCGAATTTCACAGCGCATGGAGGCTTTCTCCCCGCGGGCTGGCGCGGTGTGTGGATGGCCATGGTATTCGTGATCTTCAGCTATGTCGGAACCGAGGTCATCGCGGTGACCGCGGGCGAAGCCAAGGATCCCCAAACCGCCGTGCCGCGCGCCATGCGATCCATGGTCGGCCGACTGATCCTGTTCTACGTCTCAGCCATCGTGGTGCTCATGGGGGTCGTTCCCTGGAACCGGATCCAGCCCGGCGCGGACCTTACCGCCAGTCCTTTCGTAAAGGTGTTTCAGTTGATCGGCGTGCCGGCCGCGGCGCATGTCGTCAACTTCGTGGTAGTCACCGCAGCAGCGTCCAGCATGAACTGCAATCTGTATCTGGTGAGCCGCATGATGTTTTCGCTGGCGCGTGGCGGATATGCTCCCGCTTCCTTTGGCTTCGTTTCGCCGCGCGGCACGCCGGTAGCCGCTCTATTCGTCTCCGCCGCGGGCCTGGCGCTCGCCCTGGCCGTTGCGCTGCTCTATCCCGACAGCGCCTACGTCTACTTATTCGGAATCTCCATCTTCGGCGGATTGTTCGTGTGGATGATGATCTTCGTCACGCATCTGTTCTTCCGTCCGAAGTGGGACGCCTCCGGCCGTCCCCGCTTGCCTGTCCGCATGATCGGCTACCCTTACACATCGCTGCTCGGCATAGCGGTGATCGTCGCCATTATCGCCACCACCTGGTGGGTCGAAGGAATGCGCGTAACGATCATTGCCGGATTGCCTTGGCTGGCGGTGCTGACTGCCGCTTATTTTCTCGTGAGACGCCGCGGCCGTTAACGGGCGCGGACTCCAGGATCAGCTTCTGCACCCGCCAGTTCAGCAGCTCCGCGACGTAGATCTCACTCGCCGACGGACAAGCGATCTCGTGAATCCACCCGAACTGTTTGAGCTGTTTGCCTGATTCTCCGAGCACCCCGAGCACCTTGCCATCCAGCGTGAGCTCGTAGATCCGGCCCGGATAGCCGTCCGAGCTGAACAGCACCGGATTCGGCCCCGGCGTGATGCAGATCGCCCAAGGCGCGCCAGGCGCCATCGCGCCGGTAGCAGCCTTCGGCTTACTACCGATCGCCGGACGCGCGTCCGGATCCACCGGCACGTCGATGGTCATCTGGCGCAGAAACTTGCCTTCGCCATCGAACACCTGGATGCGCCGGTTGCCCCGGTCGGCCACGTAGACGCGCCCCTGCGCGTCCACCGCAATGCTATGTGGAGTGTTGAACTGTCCCGGACCGTCGCCAGGCTCCCCCCACGACTTCAGCCAGTTGCCGTCTTTGTCCACTTTGGCGACGCGCGTGTTGATGTAGCCGTCACTGATATAAGTGTTCCCAGCGGCATCCCAGGCCATATCGGTCACTTGCCGGAACATCCCATCTACCGGAGGCAGCGGCGGCTTGGGATGCCGCAGCGGCTCGGTGCCCTCGTCCGAGGCTTCCTGCTTGCGTCCGAGGACCATCACGACACGCCCGGCGGGGTTGAACTTGATCACCATGTCCGAGCCCTTGTCCGCCACCCAGATGTTGTCGCCGCGGTCCACCTTTACCGAGTGCGCGAACGACCAGGCATACAGATGATGGCCGATCTCGCGGATGAATGCGCCGTCGGCCCCGAACTCCAGAAGTTGTGCGGCGCCTGCACCGTAGGCAGGGCCGGTAGTGTCACCCCGCGAGAATACGAACACGTGTCCCCTGGAGTTCACCGCCACGCCCGCCACTTCGCCGAAATAGACGTCCTTCGGAAGCTTCAGGAAATCCGGAACGGACCGGTACGCGAGCTTGGGAGGCTGTTGCGCGAAAAGCAGACCACCGGGCAGGAGCAATAAGGCGAATATCGTGCGTTTCATGTTAGCCTCTTCTCAGGTCAATATCTTACCGCGCCGTCCATCGAGATCCTGAGGGCCACCGTGAAAGCCGCCGTCTATTACCGGTACGGCCCGCCAGAAGGAAAGCTTTACTGGCGATCAAGCCGTCCAACATGACAGCTCGCCAAGCACTTCGGAGCGCATGTCACGGGAGTGTGCAGCACCGCCAACCGGGATCTAGTGAAGTCTCTCGGCGCCGACCAGGTGCTCGATTATACCCGCGAAGATTTCTCGAAGGCGGGCCGGGTTTATGACGTCATCGTCGACACGTGGGCAAGAGCGGTTTCTCGCGCAGCATGCAAGCCTTGAAGAGAGGTGGTATCTATGCTGTGGTCGGAGGGCTGATCGAGGCCGGAGAGCTGCGCACGGTGATCGACAGGCGCTATTCACTCGAACAGATCGCCGAGGCCCACCGCTATGCCGAGGCCTGGCACAAGAAGGGACACGTCGTCATCCTCCCCGCACAGACCCAACAGAGCGCCGTTGGCGGCGCTAGTTCAGCAAGCGCCCCTGCCGCAGGTAAGCCGGCGTATCCAGATCTTCGGGATCGAAGGCCGGTTCCGGTTCCCCGTTCACCACCGGCTCCGGTTCGACCGCCGGCGCGACCGCGATCGGCTCAGGCACGAACACCGGCTGCGGCGGGGGTGCGGGCTGTTCGATAACAGACAGGTAATGCGGTTGGAACCCCGTGGCGATCACCGTGATCTTCACGGCGTCCGCCAGCGATTCGTTCATGGTCACGCCGAAGTTGATCTGCACGTCCTCGCAGTTGGCCGCCTCGCGGATAATGGAACAGGCCTCGTTGACCTCGTGCAGGCCCAGCCGGCTCGACCCTGTGATATTGATCAGCAGGCCGCGCGCGCCGTTAATGCGCGAGTCTTCGAGCAGCGGAGAATTGATGGCCTGGCGGGCGGCATCCACCGCGGCATGCTCACCCCGTCCCGTCGCGGTGCCCATCATGGCATAGCCCATCCCCAGCATGGTGGCCTTCACGTCCGCGAAGTCGCGGTTGATGATGCCAGGCGTGTTGATGATGTCGCTGATGCCCTGCACCGCCTGGCGCAGCAGATCGTCGGCCAGCTTAAAAGCCTCGAAGAAGCTGGTGCCGCGCGACACCAGCGACAGCAGCCGGTCGTTGGGGATGGCGATCACCGTGTCCACAGTGGAAGCCAGCTTGGCCATTCCCTGCTCGGCCAGCCGCATGCGCCGCGGGCCTTCGAAGGTGAACGGCTTGGTGACCACCGCGATGGTCAGCGCCTCCAGTTCCTTGGCCAGTGAGGCGATCACCGGCGCCGCGCCGGTCCCGGTCCCGCCGCCCAGCCCCGCGCTGACGAACACCATATCCGCGCCCTGCAGCGTCTCGACAATCTTGTCGGTGTTCTCGAGAGCCGCCTGCCGCCCGACCTCCGGGTTGTAGCCCGCGCCCAACCCGTTGGTGATCTTGGCGCCGAGCTGCAGCTTGATAGGCACCTCGCAAGCCGCCAGCGCCTGCGCGTCGGTGTTCATGGCGCAGAACTCCACGCCGGCCATGCCCTCGCGAAACAACCGCGCTACCGCATTGCAGCCGCCGCCGCCGATCCCGATCACCTTGATGCGCGCGCCACCCGCCGCCTCTTCCTGAATCTCGTACTTCAAATCGTCGTTTTCCGAATCAATCAGCCCCATTCCGTTCTCCTTCAGTTTTTCTTGCCTATCATCCGTATCCGTCCATCGGCGGCTTATTTCAAAATCTTCCCCAACAACCCATACGACTGCTTCTGTATCTCATGCTGCGATTTCAATTTGGCAGCGTACATCGCCAGCCCGGCCACCGTGCTCCATGCCGGATCGCAAAGTTCCTCCGGCCAATCCTCGATTCCCACCGGCAGCGCGTTGCACACCCGGCACCGCAGCACCTGCTCGGCGATTTCACACATGCCCTCCAGCCGCGCGCCCCCGCCCGCCAGGAACATACCGCCCATCAGCGCGCCGTTCATCCCTACCCGCACCAACTCCCGCTGCACGATCTGAAACAGGTCTACGGCGCGAGATTCCAGGATGCAGTTGAGCGTTCTGCGCGGTACGTCCCGGTCTTCGCCCGAAGCCACTTCCACAAAGCAGTTCTCGGGCGTGGCATCCGCCCTGGCGCAGCCGAACTCGTGCTTAATGGCGGCAGCTTCCTCGAAGCTGATGCGCAGCCCGCGCGCTGCATCGCGCGTGAAGTGATCCCCTCCGATGGGCAGGCTTACCGCCAGCTCCAGCGAATTGTCGTAATACACCACCAACTCGGAGGATTGCGCGCCGATGTCCAGCAGCGCGGCACCCTCCCGCCGGTCTTCCGGCAGCACCGCCGCGTAGGACGCGGCCAGCGCTTCGAAAACCGTCTCCTCCACCGCCATGTGCGCGTGATTCACGGCGCCCACCAGGCACTCGTGCTCCCGCAACGACGCCATTACCAGGTAGACGTTTGCTTCTATCTGGCCCGCCATCATCTTGCGCGGATCCCTATGGCCGGGGTGGCCGTCCACCAGGAAATCCTGCGGCGACATCTGCAGGATCATGGCGTCTTCCGGCAGCAGTACCCGCCGCGCGCGTTCCACCGCGCGATTTACGTCGCGCTGCTCGACCGTGCGCACGCGCCCCAGATCGTGCAATCCGCGGCAATTGGCACCCCGGACCGTGGCTCCTACCCCTATCACCGCAGTCTCCACAGAGACCTGCGCGTTGGCTTCAGCTCCCCTTAGCGCCGCCAGCATGGCCTGCGAGACCGCCGTATGGTCCCCGATCAGTCCCTTGACCCAGCCTTGCGATGGCGCCGACCCGCAACCTAACAGCCGCAGCCGGTTGTCCTCCAGGCGGCAAATGACGCAGCGCGTCCAGTCGCTTCCCGCGTCCAGGCCCACAGCATCGAATGTTTTCGGCGATTCCATTATTGTTTGGGCGGCTCCTTGGCGGTAATACGGTCGTCCAGCCGCAAATCGAAGGCCTTCGCGTTGGGCATGTGCCTGCGAATCTCCGGATAGCTGGACACAAAATTCTGGAGGCGCCTGGCATAATTGCCGTCCCCCATCTCCAGTTCCAGCGGCCGCCCCTCCACCTGCGCTACCACGGTGAGGTCCTCGGGAGCCGCGGCATTGATCTCGGAAATGTTCTGGCCCAGCGCTCCCAGCCCGTCCATCATGTTCTCCACGGCTCTCACCCGGACACGCCGTTCGAAATCGGTCTGATCGTCCGTCAGCCCGGTAAGCACCGGAAAAGCGAACTGCGCGCGCGGCGGCGGATCCAGCAGCACGCCTTGCCCGTCCACCAGCAGAAATCGCGCCGCCGAGCCGCTGCGCAACGGCAGGCTGACGAACGCCACCGGTTGCCGTTCGGAAATGCGGACCGCCAGGCGATTCGGCCAGACGCGCGAAACCGTGGCGTCCTCCACCCAGTCGACCGCCAGCAGCCGCCGGCGGCGCTCGTCCAGCGGCACCGCGAAAACGCTGCGGCCGTAATCCCCCGCGAAAACCCGTAGCAGCTTGACGCGCGATGCATAGGTGGCGCCCTCGATCGACACCGCGCCGGGCTGCTCGATCGAAAGTACGAACTGGGGGTTGTCGAGCATGTAGTTGCGCGCCTTGCGCGCGGCCACCGCGCTCGAGACAAATACCGCGCACCATGCCAGCGCGGTCAGCCAGAAGCGCCACGGAAACGGTTTGCGTGCTTTCTCGCGCGTCATGCCGCCTCTCTCAGCTTCCCGAGCACCAGATCCCCCGCCTGCCAGACACTCCCCGCGCCCAGCGTCAGCACCAGGTCTCCGGGCTCCGCCACCGCCAGCAGCGCTTCCACGCCGCGCTCGATGGTCCCCACGTATTCCGCCCCGCGGTGCCCGAACTGCCGGACGCGCTCCGCCAGCGCTTCCGCGTTCACCCCTTCGATGGGCCGCTCCGAGGCCGCATAGATATCCAGAATCAGGACCGTATCCGCCTGGTGGAAGGCGCGCCCGAAATCGTCCAGCAGGTGAAACGTGCGTGTATACCGGTGCGGCTGGAACAGCACGTGAATCCGCCGGAAGCCGCACAATCGGGCGGCCGCCAGGGTGGCCCGAATCTCCGTCGGATGGTGCCCATAATCGTCGATCACCGTGATACCGCGCTCTACCCCGCGCGTCTGGAAACGCCGGTCCACGCCGCTGAAGCTGGCCAGCGCTTCCCGGATCAGGTCGGGCGCCACCTCCAGTTCGAGGGCCACCGCCGCCGCCGCCGTGGCGTTCAACACGTTGTGCCGTCCGGGGATGCGCAGATGGAAGCGTCCCAGGTCCGTTTGCCGGTACCGCAGGCTGAAGTCGCTGGCGAACGGGCCGCAGCAGATTTCCGCGGCTTCGAGATCGGCCTGCGTGCTGCCACCATATGTAATGGTGCGCCGCCGGATGGAAGGCAGGATCGTCTTGACGTTATCGTCCTCCAGGCAGACGATAGCCGCCCCGTAGAAGGGCACTTTGTTCACGAATTCGATGAATGCCTCGCGGATGGCGTCGATCGAGGGGTAGTGGTCCACGTGCTCCCGGTCGATGTTGGTGACGATCGCCAGGATGGGCGCCAGCTTCAGAAACGAGCCGTCGCTCTCATCGGATTCCACCACCAGGAAATCGCTGTGGCCCACCCGCGCGTTGGAGCCGCCCATGGCCGCCACCCGCCCGCCCACCATCACTGTCGGGTCCAGCCCGGCGTGATTCAGAATGGTCGCCGTGAGCGACGTGGTAGTGGTCTTACCATGACTGCCCGCGATGGCGATGCCGTACTTCAGGCGCATCAACTCGGCCAGCAACTCCCCGCGGGGGATCACCGGGATCTGCAGGCGGCGCGCCTCCTGCACCTCCGGATTCTGTTCGTCCACCGCCGAGCTCACCACCAGCGCCCGCGCTCCGGCCACGTTCGCGGCGGTGTGGCCTTCGTGGATCGCGGCGCCCATGGCGGCCAGGCGCTCGGTGATGGGCGTCAGCTTCAGATCCGATCCGCTGATGGTATAGCCAAGATTGAGCAGCACTTCCGCGATGCCGCTCATACCGATTCCACCGATCCCCGTGAAATGCAGGTGCTGCTTCTTAAAAAACATTTCCTTATCGTATTGTTTCGGCTTCATGCGCCGCTGTCAATCAAAAAATGCGTCACCCGTGTCACTTGCCCGCCACTTCCTCCATCACGTCCGCCGCGCGGCTGGCCGCGCCGGGATGCGCCAGTCGGCGAGCCGCCGCGCTCATGCGCTCCAATTCCGCCGGATCGCCGGCCAGTTGCGCCACCGTCTCGTACAGCTTCTCGCCGCGCATCTCCCGATCCTCCACCAGGCGCGCCGCACCCGCCCGCGCGAACGCTTCGGCATTTCGCAACTGGTGTTGATCGGCCGCGAACGGAAACGGGGAAAGAATCGACGGCCTACCCGCCGCGGCCAGTTCCGCGACCGCGCCCGCCCCCGACCGGCACACCACCAGATCGGCCTGGGCGAACGCGCCCGGCATATCCGCGATGAACGGCACCACCTCGCCCTCGAGGCCCGATTCGGCGAAGGCCGCCCGCAATTCCTCGTAGGCCGCGGGGCCGCTCTGATGAATCATCCGTATCTCCAACCCGGCCTGGCGGAACAACGGCCAGCTCTGCCGCGCCGCCTGGTTCAGCGTGCGCGAGCCCTGGCTGCCGCCGGTGATCAGCACCGTAAACCTCCCGATACGCGGCTTGGGAGGCAGCGCGAAAAACTCTTCCCGCACCGGCAGTCCGGTCACCTCCGTGCGGCCCGCGGGGAAATAGCGCGCCGTCTCCGGAAAGCTGATTAGCGCCCGCCGCACGAACATGGCGATCCGCCGGTTCGTAAATCCAGGTATGGCGTTCGGCTCCATCACTACTACCGGCACCTGGCGAAGCAGCGCCGCGATCACCGGCGGACCCGCCACATAGCCCCCCATGCTGAAAACCGCCGCCACACGATTACGTTCCAGCAGCCCGCCTGCCTGCAGAATGCTGACCGGCAATTGAACCAGAGTAGCGGCCGTCTGCCGCAGGCCCACCCGCTTAAGCCCCCCGATCCGGATCAGTTCCAAGCGAAAACCCTCGCGCGGCACCAGCTTGCCCTCCAGCCCGCGCTCCGTTCCCAGAAAAAAGACGCAATGGCCCCGCTGCCGCAGTTGCCGCGCCACCGCCAGCGCCGGGATGATATGGCCGCCGGTCCCGCCTCCGGCCAGCAGGAAAGCCGCCTGGCCGCGGCTACCCCGCATGTTCCGACACATTCATCAATATCCCCAGCGACGCCAGCGTCGACAGCAGCGAACTGCCTCCCGAGCTGATCATCGGCAGCGGGATCCCCTTGGTCGGCATCATCCCCAGCACCACGCTGATGTTCATCAGCGCCTGCACCACCACCATGGTCGTGATCCCCAGCGCCAGGTAGCGCCCGAAAGCGTCCGGCATGCGTACCGCAGCCCGCAGTCCGCGCCACAGGATCAGCACGAAGGCCAGCAGCACCCCCACCGAACCTAGCAAGCCCATTTCCTCGCTCACTACCGCATAAATGAAGTCGGTGTGGGCCTCCGGCAGATACAGCAGCTTCTGCTTGCCCTGCATGAGCCCCGCGCCTATCACCCCACCCGTCCCCACCGCGATCTTGGATTGCTCGGACTGGTAGCTGGTGTCGCGCGAAGTCAGCGACTGGTGCAAATACTGCTGGATGTGACCCCCCGGATCGATGCGCGCGACGATCTTGAAGCCGGGATCTACGTACCCTACGATCCGCGCCAGCCGATAAGGCTTGAGCGCGATGAACAACGTCAGCCCGGCCAGCGCGATCCCCAGCGCCGCCACGCAGAATCGCCAGTGCAGCCCCGCCACGAAAAAGACCACCGTGGCCGTAACCCCCAGCACGACTGCCGTGCCCAGGTCCGCGATCACCACAGCCAGAATCACCAGTCCCACCGCCAGCATGGCCGGGTACAGCGTGTAGCGGGTATTGATCGCCTGCGCCCGCCAGGCCACGAAATAGGCCAGAAAGACCACCAGGGCCGGCTTTGCCAGTTCCGAAGGCTGCAAACCCAGCGGACCCATGCGCAGCCACCGGTGGTGGGCAGAGTCCACAAAGAATACAATGCCCAGCAGCATCACCACCAGCCCGATGGCGGCGAACGCCACCGCCGGATTCTGCAGTTTCCGGTAGTGGGTCCGCTTCAGAAACATCATCAGGGCCAGCGACGGAGCCAGCCACAGCGCCTGCCGCAAGACGAAGTGCCACGACGAACCGAACTTCAGCTCAGCCACCACCGACGAGGCGCTATAAAGAATGACCACCCCAAAAACGGACATGCCGATGGTAGTGCCGAAAAGGGTCCAGTCGGTTTTGATAGTTTGCGCCATTAGTGTGCCGGCTCCAGTCGTTGCACCAGGCTCTTGAAAACCTGGCCGCGATGCTCGTAGCTGTTGAATTGATCGAAGCTGGCGCAGGCCGGCGCCAGCAGCACGGTATCACCGGGGCGCGCGTGCGCGCGCGCGAAACGTACGGCGTTTTCCAGCGTGCCGGCTTGCTCCAACGGCAGCGCGCCGTCCAGTTCCGCCGCGATCTTGGGCGCCGCTGCGCCGATCAGCAGCGCCGCCCGCGCCTTGGCGGCCAGCGGAGCCCGCAGCACTGTGTAATCCAGTCCCTTGTCCTTGCCGCCCAGGATCACCCACAGCCCGCCGGGGAAAGCGTCCAGCGCCTTGAGCGTGGCGTCCACGCTAGTGGCCTTCGAATCGTTATAGAAATCCACGCCGTCCAGGTTGCGCACGAATTCCAGGCGATGCTCCACGGCCTTGAACGTGCGCACCGCCGCGGCGATACCCTCCAGCGGGGCGCCCGCCAGGTTCGCCGCGGCGGCCGCCGCCATGGTGTTTTCGATATTGTGGCGCCCGCGAATGGGAATCTCCCGCGCGTCCATCAGCACCCTTCCCTCGAACTGGATCAAGTTGCCCGCCAGCCAGACTCCCGGCGTTACAGGCCGGGTGCCGCTAAACCAGCGCGGCGCTCCCGCGGTCAGCGAGGCGTAGCTCACGCAGGTCGGATCGTCGGCGTTGAGCACTGCGAACGCCCCAGGCCGCTGCGTCTCGAACAACCGCCCCTTGGCCGCCGCATAATTGGCGAACGTGTGATGCCGATCCAAATGATTCTGCGTAACGTTCAGCGCCACCCCGATATCCGCGTGAAACTTGGCGATAGTCTCGAGCTGAAAGCTGGAAAGCTCCAGCACATTCCACTGGTCCGGCCGGGAACTCTCGACCATGGCAGCCACCGGAGTCCCGATATTGCCGCCCACCTGGGCCGGGATGCCGCACGCGCGCAGAATATGGCCCACCAGCGCGGTAGTGGTGGTCTTGCCATTTGTGCCGGTGATCCCCATGGTGCGGCCGCGCAGGAATGGCGCGGCCAGTTCCACCTCCCCGATCACGCGCGTCCCCCGTTTGCGCGCCTGCACCAGAGCCGGCAGATCCGCAGGCACCCCCGGGGAAATCACGATCAAATCACAATTCTCAAAGACCGCGTCCGATTGCAGCTCAAACGGCACGTTGCCGGGTAATTGCGCGTGCGGCTTCAGATCCGTGGCGCGCACGGTAGCGCCCTGCGCCAACAGCAGTTGGATCGACGCCAGGCCCGACTTCTCCATGCCGACTACCAGGGCAGCCTCCCTCATCGTAGTTTCAAGGTGGTCAGCGCGAACAACGCCAGCACCAGCCCCGCAATCCAAAATCGCGCGATAATCTTCGATTCCGTCCAGCCCAGCGCCTCAAAATGATGGTGCAGCGGCGCCATCTTGAAGATCCGCTTCCCCCGCAGCTTGAAGCTCCCCACCTGCAGAATCACCGACAGGGTCTCCAGCACGAAAATGCCGCCGATGAACAGCAGCAGGATCTCCTGCTTGATCAAAATGGCCACGATCGCCAGCGCCGCGCCCAGGCCCAGCGACCCCACATCCCCCATGAAAATCTCCGCGGGGTGCGCGTTGTACCACAGGAAACCCAGGCTGGCCCCGGTCATCGAGCCGCAGAAGATGGTCAGTTCCGAGGTGCGGGCGTTTCTGGCGATCTGCAAATACTCGGCCAGCGTGGCGTGGCCGCCGGCGTAGGTCAGCACCGTCAACGCCCCCGAAGCCACCACCATCAGACCGATCGCCAGCCCATCCAGCCCGTCCGTCAGGTTCACGGCGTTGGACGATCCCACAATCACCACCGCCACGAAGATGAAAAACGGCAGCACCCCCAGCGCGTACGTCCAGGGGCTGTTCAGCAGGTTCGAAATCAGCAGCGTGGGCTTGAAGTTCTTCAGAAATGGTACGTTCATCACCGTGGAGTAACCTCCGAACGTGCGCATGAACATCAGCCCGGCGGCCACCAGAAAAGCCGTCCCCACCTGGTACAGCATCTTGCGCCGCGCGGTCAGTCCCAAATTGTGGTGCTGGACGATCTTGGTATAGTCATCCAAAAACCCGACGCCACCGTACGCCAGCAGCGTCAGCACCGCGATCCACACGTAAGTATTGCGCAGATCCGCCCACAAGAGCGTGGGAATGACAATCGAAACAATGATCAGAACGCCGCCCATGGTGGGCGTGCCGGCCTTCTTCTGATGCGATTTGGGCCCTTCCTCCCGGATATACTGGCCGATCTGAAACCGGCGCAGTTTGCCGATCAGCCAGGGCCCCAGCACGATGCACAGAAACAGCGCTGTCAGGCTGGCGAACGCCGTGCGCGACGTCACGTAGCGGAACACGCGAAACGCCGAGACCACCGGGGACAGTTTTTCGTACAGCAGGAAGTACAACATTTACGCCAGCACTTTCTCCAACGCCTGCTCCACGCGCACACCCCGCGAGCCCTTGAACAGGACAGCATCGCCGCTTTGGAGCATTTCGCGCACGAATTGGCCGGCCTCGGCGGCGTGTTCAAAAAAGTGCACGGCGTGTGGCTGCATGCCCGCGCGTACCGCCTCCTCCGCTATGAAACGGGCCGCCCCCCGAACCGCAACCAGCACGTCAACACCCGAGGCCGCCGCACAGCGTCCCACCCGCCGGTGGAGCCCTTCCGCCGCCTGCCCCAACTCCAGCATCTCCCCCAACACCGCGATATGCCGGCGTGCCGGCGTGGACCGTAAAACCTCCAGCATGGCGTCCATGGCTTCCGGATTGGCGTTATAGCAGTCGTTCCAGATCAAGATGCCGTTATGCTCCAGGCGCTCCCCGCGCATCTTGCCGATGGTGAACGTAGCCACCGGGTCCTGCAAACGCTCCGGCGGGATGTCGAACGCGCGCGCTACCGCCATGCCCGCCAGCAGGTTCAGAACCCCGTGCCGCCCCGCCAGCGTCGTCCGAAACTCGACACCATCCACGCGGAATTGCGTGCCTTCCGTCCCGAACTCAACGTCCTCGGCGTGCACGTCGGCGCGGTCCGACAGGCCAAACGTGATGGTTCGCCCGGAATGGATCTTCCGGAATTGCAGCACGCGCGCGTCATCGGCATTGAGCACGGCGGCGCCGCCCTGCAATTCCTCGATCAGTTCCCGCTTGGCCAGCGCCACCCCATCGATCGAATCGAAGAATTCCACATGCGCGTAGCCCACGTTGGTGACCACCCCGATATCCGGTTTGGCGATCTTCGCCAGCGCCCGGATCTCGCCCGCATGATTCATTCCCATTTCGAGCACGCCCACGCGGGCTTCATCCGGCAAGCGCAGCAACGAGAGCGGCACTCCCACGTGGTTGTTCAGGTTTCCCACCGTCTTGCCTACTCGCAATTCCGCGGCCAACAGGTGGGCGATAGCGTCCTTGGCGGTAGTCTTGCCCGCGCTGCCGGTTACCGCGACCAACCGGCCGCCCCACTTCGTCCGCGCCCACGCGGCCAAGCTCTGCAACGCCGCCAGAGAATCCTGCACCACCAGCGCATTCCCGGCCCCCACGGGACGCTCCACCACCACTCCCGCCGCGCCTTTTTCCAACGCCATCGCTGCGTAGGCGTGCCCGTCATGGTTCGGGCCGCTCAGCGCGAAGAACAGATCCCCGGGCGCCAGCGTGCGGGTGTCCACGCTCCAGCCGGTCACCACCGCATCCAACTGCGGCGCATTCGCCGCAATCACCAGCGCCACAGCGCTCAAATCAAGCCTCACGGCCCCCTCGGTTGTAGCCAAATCCCCGCAGCACTCCGCGGGCCACCTCCCGGTCGTCGAAACGGATGGTCTTGTCCTTCAGCACCTGGTACGGCTCGTGTCCCTTTCCCGCAAGAATTACAATGTCGCCGGGCCGTGCTTCCTTGATGGCCCGCGCGATGGCCGTTGCACGGTCCGGTTCTACGATGTGCGGCACGTCTGTCCGCCGTATTCCCACCAGCGCGTCGTTCATAATCGCCAGCGGATCTTCCGACCGCGGATTGTCGCTGGTCAGCACCACGAAATCGCTGTTTTCCGCGGCCGTCTGCCCCATCAACGGCCGCTTGGTGCGATCGCGGTCCCCGCCGCATCCGAATAAAGTAATGATGCGCTTCGGCCCCAAGCCGCGCGCCACCGCGATAGCATTCTTCAGCGCGTCATCTGTATGCGCGTAGTCCACCACCACGGTGAAGGGCTGGCCTTCGTCGACGCGCTCGAAACGCCCCGGCACGGCCCGGCACTGGGCGATCCCCGCCGCAATCGTTTCCGGCGCCAAACCGTAGCTCAACCCGGCGCAGCACGCAGCCAGGATGTTGTACACGTTGATCTTGCCCATCAGCGCTGATTCCACCGTAAAGCGCATCTGGCGATGCTGCACTTCGAATCGCAGCCCCTGCATGTTCGACGAGATGTGCCGCGCGCGCACCGTGGCCCCCTGGCCCAGCCCGAACCACAGAACTTCGCTACCGGGCGCCAGGGCCACCCGGCGGCACCATTCGTCGTCGCGGTTCAGCACAGCCCACTGGGGCGGCGGCCCACCGGCGCCCGTGAACAGCATCTGCTTGGCGGCGAAGTAATCTTCCATGGTCTGATGGAAATCCAGATGGTCGCGCGTCAGGTTGGTGAAGATAGCCGTATGAAAACCCAATCCGTACACCCGGCCCAGCGCCAGCGCGTGCGAAGACACCTCCATCACCGCGTGCGATCCGCCCGCCGCTTCCAGTTCCGCGAACAGCTTCATCAGGTCCAGCGATTCCGGCGTGGTATTCACCGCCGGCAGCAGCCGCCCCGCCAGGTGATACTCGATGGTGCCGATCAGCGCCGTGGTTTTGCCCGCGGCGCGCAGAATCGCGTCGATTAAATAAGATGTGGTGGTTTTGCCGTTGGTGCCGGTGATGCCGGTGACGGCAATGCGTTCGTCCGGCTTGTGGTAAAAAGTGCGCGCCGCCAGCGCCAGCGCATGCCGGCCGTGCTCGACTTCAATCCACGGCGCGGAAAAATCCTCGGGTGCCGCCGATTCGCCGGCCACCGCCACCGCGCCGCGCTCCACTGCATTGCGCGCGAACTCGCGCCCGTCCGTCCGGCTGCCGGGAAAAGCGAAAAACAGGAATCCGGGTTGCACGCGCCGCGAATCGTAGTCGATGCCCTTTACCTCCAACTGAGAAAGCAACGGTGAGAGTGGCGCCTTCAGCCCAACCCTCGCCATTATTTCTCCCAGGGTCATCTGGCAAGATCGACTCGAATCCTTTCTCCGCCGCGCAGTATGGCACCTGGCGGCGGCGACTGTGTGCGCACGATCCCGGTGCCCGCCAGCACCAGGGGTAAGCCTTGGGCCTGGGCCATCGCGACTACCGACCGCATCGACAGGCCAATGAAGTTAGGCGCCGTGGGGCCAGTCGGCTTTGGTATCGCAGGCGGAGCGGGCGCCGGAGCGGGACCCGGTGGGGACACGGGCGGCTGTTCCAGCTCCGCCGATTCTTCCAATACAGGCGCCTCCCGCAGACCTTCCACGGTCGGCGAATCGTCCAGATCCGCGATCAGCGTCTCTTTCGTGTCCGCCGGCTGATCCGGAACGTCTCTCGGCACATCCAGCACGCGCAAAGCTTCCGACGCTACTTCCTTGAACACCGGAGCCGCCACCGCGCCGCCAAAACCCGCGGTCCCGTGCGTTCCGTTGATCGTGACTACTACCACAATAGCCGGATTCGCCACCGGCGCGAACCCCATGAACGATGCGTTGTAGCTATGCGTGTAGCGGCCCGTCGCGTAATCGAATATCTGCGCCGATCCAGTCTTTCCCCCGGTCGAGTAACCGTCCAGCTTGGCCTTTTTCCCGGTGCCATAAAGCACTACGCCTTCCATCATCTGCCGCATCGTAATGGTGGTTTCCGGCCGCAGCACACGGCGCGGCGGGACCGCCGGCAGGGCTGCGTTCCCCTTCTTGAGAATCAGCCGCGGCGGCACCAGCATCCCGCCATTGGCCACCACCGAGCAGGCTTGCGCCAGTTGCACCGTGGTCACCCCTACCTCGTGACCCATGGATACCGACATCAGCGAAGTGGTGCGCCATTTCGCCAGTTTCCGCACCATTCCCGGAGACTCCGCCGGCAGCGGCACTCCCGTGCGCGCGCCCAGCCCAAAGCGCCGGACATACTCATATAGCTTGTTCGATCCCACTTTCAGTCCCACTTGGATGGCGCCGATATTGCTGGATTTCGCCAGCACCATCGCCATGGGCATTGTGCCGTATCCATGGTGCGCTTCGTGCACCGTGCGGCCAGCCATGGTGAAGCTTCCGTTGTAGCAGTTGATCATGCTCTCGGGCGTGAGATTGGTAGTCTCGAGCGCCGCGGAAAGCGTGATCACCTTGAACACCGAGCCCGGCTCGAACGGCACCGAAACCGCGTGGTTGAAGCGCGCCTGGGCCGCCTGCCTGCCCCGCGGCGGTTGGTTGGGATCGAACGGCGGGTAACTGGCCACCGCCAGAATATCGCCCGTGTTGGGGTTCATCACTACCACGCTGCCGCTTTCGGCGTGGGCTTCCTCGACCGCGCGCGCGATGGACTCCTGGGCCGGCAGCTGGATCCGCTCGTCAATAGTCAGCGTCACGTCCGTCCCCGGCCGCGGCTCGGCTTCCGGTTTGGAATCGATGCCCCGGCCTTTGGCGTCCGTCAGCATTTCGACCGATCCCGGCCGGCCCCGCAATTCCGGCTCGAGGCTCTTCTCCAGCCCCCATTGCCCAGTCTCTTCGCTGTCCACCGCGCCGATCACGTGCGCCGCCAGCATATTGCGCGGATAGCTGCGCCGGCTTTCCTTCTCGAAGCGGATCCAGTCCAGCTTCAGGCTGCGCAGTTGTTCGCATTGCTCCGGGTCGACGGCATGCGCCACCCACATGAAGCCTCTCTGGTTGGCCGCATACCAGCGCATATTTCCGTACAGGGTTGCCCGGTCGATCTTCAGCACGCTCGACAGGATCTCCGAAGCCACTTGCAAATCCGGCACCTTCAGCGGATCAATGTGCACCGAATCCCGCTCCACGCTGCCCGCCAGCAGTTGCCCTGAGCGGTCGAAGATGGAGCCGCGCGGCGCGGCGATGGTGACCGTCTCTTCCTGCTGCCGGTGCGCCTGGCGCACGTAATCGGCGTGATGTACGATTTGGAGGCTGAACAGGCGGGCGAGGATCAAAAAACCCCAAAGCAGAATGGCTGCCGCGAACCACTTCAGCCGCTTATCGGCCCTGATCCTCTGGTTGGGCAGGGACCGCTCCGGGTTTCCCCATTCCATGACAGCCCCTTACCGTCGGTTCATGGCCAGCTTGCTGTCGCCCCTCGGATCCAGATGCACGATCTGGCCGGGCGCCGGGGTGCTCAGCTCCCGCTGCTTGGCCTGTACTTCGAGATTCTCCTGGCGCCAGATGCGCGCCTCGATGATAACCAGTTCGCGCTGCTCGTCCAACAAACGTTTCTGTTCCTGCTTCAGCGATTCCAGCTGGTAGCCCGCGAACACGTTGGCTACCCGGGGCGTCAGCGCACCCATCAGCAGCAACGACAGCAGCGCGGCCACGGCGATGGCGGACCATTCGCCCTGCCCCGCCTTGTTGGTCTGGCGCACGACCCGCGAATTGTCGATCCGCTTGGAGTAGAGAAAGACATCTTCATTGGGTAGCGCCCGCAACCAGAAGCGGTCATCCACCGGAACGGACGGATGGTGCACCGCGCCGCCTGTGACAGGCGCCGCCAGGGGCCTCCGGAAGAACATTGCCAGGGTTGCCATGAATTCTTTACCTCGCTATTTCATCTCCAGCGCGCGCAGTTTGGCGCTGCGCGATGCCGGATTCAAACCTGTTTCTTCTGCGCTGGGCGTCCAGGGGTGCTTGGTCAAAATCGCCGCCCGGCCCTCCTGGGCCAGCGCCCGGAACCGCTGCTTTACCTTGCGGTCTTCCAGCGACATAAACGAAATCACCACCATGCGCCCGCCGCTCGCAAGCAGCTCCGGCCCGATTTCCAACAGCCGGTCCAGTTCGCCCTGCTCGTCGTTCACGAACATGCGCAACGCCATGAAGGTGCGGGTCGCGGGATGCAGACGACTCGTCCGAGCGACGGCCCGCTCCACTACCCCGGCCAGGTGTAGTGTGCTCCGTATGGGCCGTGCCCGAACGATGGCTCTGGCTATCTTCCGCGCCCTCCTTTCTTCGCCTAGCTGATAGATCAGGTCGGCGAGCGCCTTCTCGGCGTGTTGATTGACCAAGTCCGCCGCCGTCATGCCGGTGGTTTGATCCATCCGCATGTCCAGCGGCCCCTCTGTCAAAAATGAAAATCCCCGCGCCGGTTCCGTCAGTTGATACCGGCTCACACCCAAATCGGCCAGCAGTCCGTTCACTTTCTCCACGCCGCACGCGGCCAGCGTATCGGCCAACTCCGTGAACGTCCCCTGGCGATAACAAATCCGCCCGGCGAATTCCGCCGTGTTCTTCCGCGCCATGGCCAGTGATTCCGCATCCCGGTCGTTGGCGATCGCCTTGCCGGTGGTCAAATGCCGCGCGATCTCCGCTGTATGGCCCCCCAGGCCGGCAGTGGCATCCAGATACACACCGTCCGCCCGGATCGCCAAACACTCGATCGCCTCGGCCGCCATTACCGGAACGTGCATAGCTCATCACAGGAATCCAGCCCGTTGCAAAACTTCCAGATCGTCGTCGGGCGACTGCGCCGCTTCCGCCCGCTGCGCGTGGAACACTTCCTCGCTCATCACCTGGACCGCGCCGTTCACCACCAGCACCTTCACGGGTTGGTTCTCTATGCGCAGCTCCCGCCGCAGCTCCGGCGAAAGCTGCACTCGCCCCTGTGCATCCAGCTCCGACTCGGATCCAAACTCGGCCGCGGTAAACAGCACCCTCTTCGCCACCTTGGGGTTCTCGCGGTAGGCGGCAAGGGTTTTTTCGTTTTCCCGCCAGATTGCAATCGGGTATACTGTGGCCGTGCGCCTGTCCGTGCTCGTGGCAAATAGTTTTTTTTCCGGAAGTCCGCCCAGGTACTTCTGGAACTCCACGGGCAATTTCAGCCTGCCTTTTTCGTCCACACGGGCGGGATACATCCCTCTGGGGGGCTCCACCGCCATCACATTGGGGACGTTTTCGCTGGCCACTTTCAAGCTACTTTCTGACCACTTTTAAACCACAACCGATTGTGCCACGAACCCTTCTCGCAATGCAAGAGAAATATTTAAGAAAGTATTGATTGGAATCGGGTTAGCATTGCACTAAGGCGTCTACCTAAAGGCCGTCACACCACTACATATTGTTTTATTGGCGAATATAAGGCGAAGATAAACTGCGCCGTTTGGTCTAGTCGTACTTGCAACCGGCAGCGTTAGTTAACTCTGCCTATCCAAAGACAGAATTGAGGTGATCGGACCCAACTGATAATTCTAAGAACCGAAGGGCTGAGGTTTAGGGGCACAGATTATGGCGAAACGGAAAAAGCAGGACGAACTCGCGGACCGGCGCACGAAGCGCCGCTTCAGCATCGAGCAGGGCCTGCGTTACAGGCTCCTTTATGGAAGCCGTGTGGCCGAATCGGGGTCCGGCCGGACCATTAATATAAGCAGCAGCGGCGTCTGGTTCACTACCGAAGGCGTGCTCAGCACGGGACTGCCAGTGGAGCTTTCGATGGCCTGGCCCGCTCGCCTCAACGACGTCTGCCCCATGAAGCTGATGATCTATGGATGCGTGGTGCGCAGCGATCAGGATGGCGCCGCCCTGGCAATCGAGCGGTACGAATTCCGCACCCAGGGTAACAATTCCGTGCCCTTGTACGAAGAGACCGGCATCCGCCTGCCCACTTAGCGTGCCCGGTCAACCGCGCTTCAGCCGCAAGCTATTGCTCACCACCGTCACGCTGGATAACGCCATGGCCGCCGACGCCAGCACCGGCGAAAGCAGCCAACCCGTGAACGGATACAGCACGCCCGCCGCGATAGGAATACCCAGCGTATTGTAGGCGAATGCCCAGAACAGGTTCTGCCGGATCACCCGCATGGTGCGGCGCGCCAGCGCCAGCGCCTCGGGCACGCCGTCGAGATCTCCGCGCATCAGCGTAATCCCGGCCGCCTCCATGGCAATATCGGCGCCAGTTCCGATGGCGAGCCCCACATCGGCCTGGGCCAGCGCCGGCGCGTCGTTGATGCCATCCCCTACCATCGCGACCTTCTTTCCCGCCGCTTGCAGCTTCCGCACCTCGGCCGCCTTGGCGTCCGGCAAAACCTCCGCCAGCACGTGCGGGATGCCCACTTGACGGGCCACCGCTTCGGCTGTGCGGCGGTTGTCGCCGGTGATCATCCAAACCTCGATGCCCATCTTCCGCAGCCGGCCGACCGCGCCCGCCGCCTCTTCCTTTACGGAATCCGCGATCCCGATGACTCCCACCGCCCGGCCGTCCAACGAGACTGCCACCGCGGTCTTCCCCTCTTCCGCCAGCCTGGCCGCTTCACTCGACCCCGCCCCGCTGCTCACCCGGACCTCCCGGCCGTTCACCCGCGCTTCCACGCCCATCCCCGCCACAGCGTGAAACCCCGCCGGCTCTTCCAGCGCAATCCCCAATGACCTGGCGTGCTCCACGACCGCCCGTCCCAGAGGATGCTCTGAATAGCGCTCCGCCGATGCCGCCATTCGCAGTACTTCGCCTTCCGGGTAGCCGCCCAGCGGGATCACATCCGTCACTCGCGGCTGCCCGCGCGTAATCGTGCCGGTCTTATCCAGAATCACCGTATCGATTCCCGCAGCCGCCTCCAGCGCCTCGCCGCCTTTGATCAGGATGCCGCGCTCGGCCCCCCGCCCGGTCCCCACCATGATGGCGGTAGGCGTTGCCAGCCCTAGCGCGCATGGGCACGCGATAATCAGCACTGCCACGAAGTTCACCAGCGCGAAGGAGAGCGGCGCGAACGCCAGCCACACCACGGCCGTCAACGTAGCGGCCGCCAGCACGCCCACCGTGAAGTAACCGCTGACCGTGTCCGCCAGCCGCGCGACCGGCGCGCGCGAGCCCTGCGCCTGCCTGACCAGTTCGATCATCTGCCGCAGCGCGGTGGCGCCGCCCACCTTGCGCGCCTCGAACCGCAGGCTGCCCGAGCGGTTGAGCGTGCCTCCATAGACCGCGTCGCCCGGCCCTTTATCTATAGGCATAGCTTCCCCGGTTAGCATCGATTCGTCTACCGCCGACTCGCCTTCCCGCACCGCACCATCCACCGGAATCTTCTCGCCGGGCCGCACCAGTACCAGGTCTCCCACCAGCACGTGCTCGATCGCCAGATCCTGCTCGACGCCCTCGCGCACCACCCGCGCCATCTTCGGCTGCATCTCCCGCAGACGCCGGATGGCTTCCGATGCCCGGCCTCGCGCGCGCGCCTCCAGCACCCGCCCCGCCAGAATCAGCGCGACGATCACCGCCGCGGCTTCGTAATAGACTTCGTGGCCGCCGCGCACCGTCACTACAAGCGAATAGAGGAACGCCGCTCCGGTGCCGAGGGCGATCAACGTGTTCATGTTCGCGGAGCGATGCCGCAGCGCCGTCCACGCGCCCGAATAGAATGGCGCGGCCGCGTAGAACACCACCGGCACGGTCAGCGCCAGTTGGATCCAGCTCATAGCGGCCATCCGCATGAGACCCGGCGTCATGCCCAGCACCACCACCGGAACCGCGAAAGCCGCCGCCAGCCACATCCTGCGCTTCAAGGCCGCGTATTCCCGCTCCTGCATGTCCTCCGCGGCTTGCGGCACCCCATAGCCCAGCTCTTCAATGGCGTCCACCAGATTGCGCATTGCGGCGCGCGCCGGATCGAACTCCACGGTGGCCGTGGAAGTGGCGAAGTTGACGTGCGCGCGGGTCACGCCCGCCGTGGCCGCCAGTTGATTCTCGATGCTGCGCGCGCAAGCCGCGCAGGACATCCCGGAGACCGGCAGGTCCACGCGCTCAGCCGTGGCGGAATTCATTGTTTGACGCTGTAGCCGAGTTGCTCGACCGCGCGCACCAGATCCGGCAGTTTGGTGCGATCCGCGTCGAACTCCACCGTAGCCGTGCCGCCGGCCAGGTCCACCCGCGCGCTGCTCACCCCCGGGCTCGCCGAGAGCTTGCGTTCCACGGTACGGGCGCAGTTGCCGCACGTCATGCCGTGCACCGGGATCTTAACCGTTTCAAGGCCCATACATTAATGATGCAACAGGCGGGCTTCAGGGAGCGCAGGGCGCGCTACTTGGCCGCCGCCGGCCCGAGTTTGCTCAGTATCCGGTCGTGGATCCAGTGCGCGTCGAACCACTCCACCGGGTTCACCTGCACTCCGTCCACCTGCATGCTGAAGTGCAGGTGATCGCCGCCGGCCAACCCCGTCGAGCCGCTGTGGCCCATCGCCTGGCCTTTCTTCACCAGGTCGCCTGCCTTGACGTCGATCTTGCTCAAATGGCCGTAAATCGACTGCAGCGCGTACCCATGGTCGAGCACGATGCAGTTGCCATAGATGCCCAGGTCCGAGGCCCACACCACGCGCCCGTCATTCGCCGCGACCACCGGCACATGCTGCGTCACCGCCAGGTCGTAGCCCAGATGCACCTGCTGGTCGACTTTCTTGCCTTTATACATGTAGCTGCGCACGTCCGCGAAATGCGCTTCCACCTGCGAGTTCGCGAGCTGTAGAAACGGGCCGTTCCAAAGCACGCGTTCTTCCGTCTTCAACCGCAGATCCGCCAGCGCCTGGTTGTTCTTTTTGCGCAGATCGCGATTGATTCGCAGGAAACGCTCCAGCAGATCGCCGGATCCCCCCGGATCGATCTGGTTCACCACCTTGTCCAGAAAGGCGTCAGAGATATCCAGGTCACGCGTGCGAAACGGCTTCGGAAAGACCTTGAACCAGAACCGGCCCGTGACCTCCGTGCCCGCCGCGTTGCGCGCATAGACATGCGGTACCGTATCCACCGGCAGGTCCCACGGAAAACCGAATAGCGAGAATCGTTCGTTCGCCGGCCGGCCGGGCTGCGGAAAGCTGCGAAACGTGTAAGGCCCCACCTTCACGCCCGCTTCCGACCAGTCGCCCGATACGGTGAACGTCACCAACTCGCAGCCGCCCTGGTTGATGTAATGCTGCGCGTCATCCACCCCGAGCCGCGGCGGCTCCAGGATCACGTCCACGTCGAAACTCGCCGACACCGTGCGGCTTAGGAAATCGTTCGACTGCGCCTCCACCACCAGCGTCGCCTTCCCCGCCTTCAGCGATACCGCCTGCTGCTTGCCTGCCGGAAAACCGAACGTGCGCGGCGCCTCGCGCAATCGCATGAACATGACCCGGCGTGCCGGATTTCGCCGCTCGTACACCGTGGTGCGCGTGCCGTTCTGTTCGAGCACAGCGGTGAACCGTCGCAAGCCGTATGGATCGGCAACCTGGACCTTCACCGGCGTGCTGGCCCCGATCGCCTTCAGCGGCGGATCCATCGTGATGGCCGGCGTCGCCGACAGCGCCGCCAGCACCACGACTCCCGCAATCGCCAAAACCACAACCACTGCAATGGCAATCTTCACTTTTTTGTCCAGGAATCCACCCAGTCGATCACCGTCTTGTACCACAGAACGCTGTTCTGCGGCTGCAGCACCCAGTGCCCTTCATCCGGGAACAGCAGCAGCTTGGAAGGTATCTTCCGCATCTGCAGCGCCGTGAACAGTTGCAGGCCCTGTCCCAACGGCACGCGATAATCCAGCTCGCCGTGGACCACCAGGGTGGGCGTGTGAAACTCCTTTGCGAACAGGCTGGGCGACCAGCGTCCGTAACTCTCGGGATTGTCCCACGGCGCGCCGCCGAATTCCCACATTGGAAACCACAGCTCCTCGGTTTCGCCGAATTCGCTGCGCAGATCGTATACGCCGTCGTGGGTCACCAGCGCCTTGAACCGCTGCGTGTGGCCTAGAATCCAGTCGATCATGTATCCGCCGTACGAAGCGCCTGCCGCCGCCATGCGGCTGCCGTCGGCGTATGGAACGCTGGTCACCACGTGATCCGCCACCGCCATAATGTCCTCGAACGCCCGCCCGCCCCAGTCACCGTTGATCTCATCGATGAACTTCTGGCCATAGCCCGTCGATCCCCGCGGATTCGGCATCACCACCAGGTATCCCGCCGCCGCGAACACCTGCGCATTCCAGCGATACGACCAACTATGTCCCCAGGCGCCCTGCGGCCCGCCGTGAATCAACATCAGCACAGGATACTTGCGGTCTTCCCGAAAACCCGGCGGCTTCACCACAAAGCTCTGCACCTTGGCGCCCTCCGCGCCGTCCACCCAGAACTCCTCGAGCGGCGTCATCTCGTGGGTGCTCAATATGGCATCGTTCTGGTGCGTCAACGCCACCGCCGCGCCTCCCGCCGACGATGCGCGATAGATCCCCGCCGGCTGCGCGCCGCTCTGCTGCGTGTAGATCAGCATCTTGCCGTCCGGCGTGAACCGCATCTCGTCCAGGTGACTGTCGCCGCTCACCGCTACGTGCGTTTCTCCGCCCTTCACGGACTTGAACTGGATGGACTGCCGGCCGCGATCCTCCGACGTGAAGAAGATGCTCGCCGAGTCCGGCGACCAGACAAAACTGTTCACCCAGCGGTCCATGTTCTCGGTCAGATCCGTCACTCGGCCCGTCGCGCGATCCATCACCCACAACCGCCACCGGTCGCTCTCGTATCCCGCTCGCACTTGCGCCCGCCAGGCCAGATACTTGCCGTCCGGCGAATACTGCGGTCCGTTGTCCGCTCCGGGATTGTTGCTCACCTTGCGCGGCGGGCCGCCCGCCATCGGCACGGCATACAGGTCCGAATTCGTGCTGATGGCCGGCGCCAGGTCTATGTTCACCGCGTAGCAAACCTCCGCGCTGTCCGGCGAGATGGCGTAATCGTCGCCGCCGTCCAGCGAAAACGGCGGCACATCGCGGTCGCCGGACGTCAGGTCCCTGGCCGGTCCACCGTTAGCGGGAACGACGAGCAGATGGCTGCGCCGCGGTCCCTGCCAGTGATTCCAGTGCCGGTACAGCAGGTCCGTGTAGATGCGCGCCTTCACTTTGCTGTCTTTCTCGGCGTCCAGTTCTCTCTTGTTGCAGGCATCGTTCTCCGCGCACTGCGGATACACCTCGCTCGTGAAGACCAGATTCTTCCCGTCCGGCGAGAACAACTCGCCGCCCGCGCCTGTGGAGAGATTCGTGATCTGCCTGGGATTCGCGCCGTCCGCGTCCATCATCCAGATCTGCGCCGAGCCACCCTGGTCTGAAATGAACGCGATGTGCCGCGAATCGGGCGACCAGCGCGGCCGCTCGTTATCCTGCCCAAGCTGGGTGATCGCTCGCGCGACGCCGCCCGCCACCGGCGTCACCCACACCTGCGTGATCCGCTTGTTATTCGGCACATCGATGGTTTGCACGGAGTACGCCACCATGCGTCCGTCCGGCGAAACCTGCGGATCGGAAATGCGCGCCAGTTCGAGCAGCGCCTGCGTGTCGAAAGGCTGTTTTTGCGCGAACAGGCCGGCTGCCGCCACCAGTGCGAATAAGGCTCGATGCATAACCGAATTGTAGCGCCGGGTAGTGGATGGCCGGCTGGGTAGGCGGGCCGTATCCGAACTGTGATAAGCTCTTTCGCCGGTGACGCCCACGACCGAAACGCGCGCCGCCGCTATAGGAGACTGATCCATGCGAATGCTAATGCACATAGAGTTGCCACTCGAACCGTTCAATACAGCCGTACGGGACGGAAGTATAGGGCAGAAAATGCAGAAAATTCTCGAGGCCATCAAGCCCGAAGCCGCCTATTTTTCCGAGCATAACGGCCGCCGTGGAGGAACCCTGGTGGTGAACGTAAACAGCCCCTCCGATGTTCCGGCGCTGGCGGAGCCCTGGTTCCTTACGTTTAATGCCGAAGTACAGTTCCGGATAGCCATGACGCCCGAAGATCTCGCCCGCGCGGGCCTGGAAGCGTTGGGTAAGAAGTGGGCTTAAGACCATAACGCAGGCAAAACGCACCAGGCGACCTGCGCCGCATGTTAGCATGGTCGTATCCCACCGGATTCGCGCAGACACTGCTCGCGCGACCCATGCTTATGGAAACGGAACTCGATTTTCTCGGCAACTTGCGGCGTACCCATACCTGCGGGCAGCTGCGCGCCGCGGACGCCGGCACGCGCGCCCTGTTAATGGGGTGGGTGCATCGCCACCGTGATCTCGGCGGCGTGATTTTCATCCACTTGCGCGACCGCGACGGTGTCACCCAAATCGCCATTCACGCCGATGCCGATGAAGCTACGCACCGCCGGGCCGAACAGGTGCGGCCGGAATACGTGATCGCGGTCGAGGGCCGCGTGGCGCTGCGCAGCACCGACACTGTGAATGCCAACCTCGAAACCGGCGAAGTCGAGGTTCTCGCGGAAAGAATCTGGATCCTGAACGAATCCCGCACACCGCCTTTCCCCATGGAGGAGAGCGTTGATGTCGCCGAAGAAGTGCGCCTCAAATATCGCTATGTCGATCTGCGCCGTCCACGCATGCAGCGAAATATCATGCTGCGCTCGAAAATTTCGTTCGCCGTCCGCGAGTGCCTGTCCGGTCAGGGCTTCCTCGAAATAGAGACGCCCTTCATGACCCGTTCAACGCCGGAGGGCGCGCGCGACTATCTGGTGCCCAGCCGCGTGCAGCCCGGCACCTTCTACGCCCTGCCGCAGTCGCCGCAGATCTTCAAGCAATTGTTAATGATCAGCGGTTTCGACAAGTATTTTCAAATCGTGCGCTGCTTCCGCGACGAAGATCTGCGCGCCGATCGCCAGCCGGAGTTCACGCAGATCGACTTGGAGATGTCCTTTCCGCAGCAGGAAAGCGTTTTCGAAGTGATTGAGCCGCTCGTCCAGCAGGTGTGCCAGGTGGCGGGCTATCGCGTCGAGTATCCCTTTCCGCGCTTGACCTACGCGGAGGCCATGCGCAGCTACGGCAGCGACAAGCCGGACCGGCGCCTGCCGCCCATGCATCCAGTGGAACATCTCTTCCCGGATATTCTGAGCCAGCACGGGCTGCCGGCGGTGGCCATCCATATTCCCAAAACCGGTCCGCTCAGCCGGCGCGAACGCGATGAGCTGAAGGCCTTTGGCGCGGAGCGCGGCCTGCGCGTCTACGACGATCCCAAGCGCCTGGAGCGCGACCATCCCGAAAAAATGGCGCAAGTCCGCGAGCTAACCGGCGCCGTCGAAGACGATTTACTGCTGGTGGCCGCCTGGGCCGGCGAACCCAAAGGACATCGTCCCGAGGAGACCGTATATCAGGCCTGCGGCCAGTTGCGCCTGTTCGCGGCACAGAAATATAATGACCGCCACAAGCTGCTCGACCCGCAGCGTTTCGAATTTCTCTGGGTAGTAGATTTTCCCATGTTCGAATGGGACGGCGACGAGAAGCGCTGGAACGCCGCGCACCATCCGTTCACATCTGTGCACGACGAAGATCTGGACAAGCTCACCAGCGACCCGGCCCGCTGCCGGGCCAAGTCCTATGACCTGGTGTTAAATGGCACCGAGCTGGGCTCGGGCTCCATCCGTATTCATCGCCGCGATGTGCAGTCCAAAGTTTTTGCCGCGCTGGGGTTCAGCGAAGAGGAGGCCCGCCGCCGGTTCGGCTTCCTGCTGGAAGCCCTGGAGTATGGCGCACCGCCGCACGGTGGTATAGCGCTCGGTCTCGACCGCCTGGTGATGATCCTGGCGGGTGAGACGTCCATTCGCGACGTCATCCCGTTTCCCAAGACCGCGCGCGCCACCGACTTGATGTCCGATGCGCCCGCGCCTGTGCCGGAGAAGGCTCTGAAGGAGCTGGGGATCGCAATCCGCCGTCCGGTCTAACTTACGCCGGCTTGCGCGCCCGGATGACCGCATGCGCCGGCGGCAGCCGGAATCGCCCGTACCCGTTCAGTAAGTTTGCCTCGAATCCCGCATGACTTGCTGCCGCAACTAACTCCCGGCCGGAGTATAAATGCAGCCGGTGTATTTCCTCACTGCGCCGGTATAACTTACCTACCCGGCGGAAACTGACAATCTGTCTCGTCAATACTCTGCGCCTCTTATCCTCTCTTACTTCCAGAAGGATCGCCCAGTCCGGGCCCTCCAGGAACCTTCTTTGGGGCGCCGCGACTGGGACGACTCCCGGTTCCACGATATCGAAGACCAGGATGCCTCCAGGCCGCAGCGCGTCGTGGACCTTGCGGAAGAATTGCGCCAGTCCCCGCTTGCCGCTCCCGCGGTCGAAAGCGTAGTTCACGCATTCGCCGATCGCGGTAACCGCGGCGCACGGTGGCAGTGGAGCGCTCAGAAAGGATCCCGCCACGAACTTTCCCGCGGGCGCGCGCTTCCGCGCCATCCGCACCATGGATGCGGAGATGTCGATGCCCAGGACACCGTATCCCCTATCGCTCAGTTCCCGCGCCCACACGCCGCTGCCGCAGCCGGCATCCACCACCAGTCCGCCGCGGATGCCGCTTCGCCTGAGCATCCCCAGCAATCCCGGCGCGGCCTTCCGCGCGAAGCCGGTAAAACCCGTATCGTGAATGTAGGCTAAGTCCTGCCCATACGCTTTCACTTATTGGAAAATTCCTGGTCGATCCTGGCCGCCAGAATGAAGTCGCTCTCGGTCAACCCGTCGATTTTGTGAGTATAAGTCTTCACATCGACCCGGCCCCACGTCAGCAGCAGATCCGGGTGATGCCCCTCGGCTTCCGCCACCGCGCCGGCGCGATTCACGAAGGCCAGGGCTGTCTTGAAATCCGGAAACACGAAGGTCTTGGTCAGGTGATGTTCGGCCACTACCTTCCAGTCCGGCAACAGTGAGGATAACGTCTGCAATTCCTCGCCGCGCAACGGCGGCACGCCCCCCTTGCAGGGGACGCAGTGCTTGTCCGTCAGACTTATTGCAGGTTTACCCATATCTCTCCTTCAAATACCTCAGGCAGCCGGCTCCTGCCCGCGCATCAGGCGGGAGGTTTGGTGGCGATGTCCACGCCGCCCTTGAAGTAAGCGCCTTCTTCGATAATGATGCGAGCGGTCTTGATATTCCCGGTAAGGGTGGCGTCCTTCCGGATTTCGACCTTGTCCTGGGCGTTGACGTCGCCCTGCACATTGCCCAGGATCACCACGGAGCCGGCTTGGATGACTCCGGTCTTGATACTGCCATTAGGTCCCACCGTCAGCTTGTGCGCGGGCAGTTCGATGCGCCCTTCCAAGGCGCCGTCCACGTACAGGTCTTCCTTGCTGAATACCTCGCCTTTAATGGTTACGGCCTTGCCTATATTTGCTTGTTCGTTTGTGATATTCGCCACGTTTCGTTCATCCTTTATCGAATTAAAGAAGCTGGCGCGGTGGGCGGCATGTGGACCAGTGTAGCCCAAATGCGGCAGGGCTGCTATTTCTTCGCCGTGACCGGCGTGTAGCCGCTGGCTCCGGCTTTCTTCATGGCCCGCATGCCCTCCTCGATGGTGAGCAGCGGGGTCGTCTTGACGCTGTGGCAGGCTCCGCCCGCGGCGATGGCCATCGCAAAGGCGGCGGCGCCGACATTGTCCGGCATTTCGAGCACGCCCACCAGATCGTGCTCGCCGAAGGACATCCAGAAGCCAGTAATTTTGCCCCCGAGGTTCTCGACCGATTTCCGTACCGCCTCCACGCGGTTCTGCGGGCGTTTCACCATCGTGGCCCAGGCGGCCTGGCTGTATGAGAGCTGCAGTAAGTAGTGAGCCATTGCCGTTTCCCCTCTATTGCTTCTCGTA
The DNA here is from genome assembly GCA_035308525.1 of Bryobacteraceae bacterium. Classification (GTDB taxonomy): domain Bacteria; phylum Acidobacteriota; class Terriglobia; order Bryobacterales; family Bryobacteraceae; genus Bog-159. The sequence goes on along the minus strand of DATGGM010000331.1, from coordinate 7,205 downwards.
GACGAGGGTCATGCTCAACGCCGCGCCGTTGGGATCCAAGCCTTTGGCCGTGGTGGTCATCGTCTTGCCGTCTTTTGAAACCACACTGCGGCCAGTGACATGATACTTTCCTTTCGAGTTCTTCGCCTCGTAAGTGAACGTGCTGGCGTTTAACTGCTTGACCGCGATCGTATCGTAGGGCGCGCCCGAGCCGCCGACCGTGGCCCAGGTGCCATCGTATTTCGCAGTGTAGTTGGCGTTCACCGCCGTGCCGTCCGTCGTTTCCCCGGTTATCGTCACCTTCACGCCGTCGGGCGCTGCTTCCCGCACGGTCGTCAGGCTCTTCACTACCATCGGCGGAGGCGCATACTTGGATTTCGCGACATTCACCTTCCAGGAGCCGATGGAATTGTCGGCCGCCAACGCGGCCACGCCGGTGATGGCCAACACGGCCAGAGCCCTGCTGAAAATTCTGCGCATATCTGACTCTCCTCTGGCAGCCGACTGGCTGCGGGCCATATGGTAGCACAGCACGGCGTGGCCGGTGTCCGGGATAGGGTATAATCTCCAGCATGAAGCGAGTGGCAGGCTTGTTTACACTGTTTTCTTCTCTGGCTCTGGCCGAAACCTGGAGCGGCACGCTGGTGGATGTCATGTGCAAGAACCAGGATCTGGCCAGCCACACGACCAAGTGCGCCCTGAGCTGCGCCAAGAGCGGCTACGGCCTGGTGCTGGCCGACGGCAAGTTCGTGAAGTTCGATGAAGCCGGCAACGCCAAGGCGCTGGCCGCGTTGAAAGCCACCAGCAAGGAAAAAGAGCTGAAGGCCAAGGTCACCGGCACGCTTGATGGCGACACCGTTCAGGTGGAATCCGTCGCGCTCGAATAGCGTTTGCGGATTTCCACCCAGGCGGGAAACACCTCGGGATTGTCCAGCCAGACAAGCATCCATTGGACCATCTCGTCCTTGAGCGGCTTCTTTTCGGGCGGAGTTTTTGGATTGCGGGCGATGAAGCGGGCCCTGTCCTTGGCGGCGATCACCTGCTGCCGGCAATAGCCTGCGCGCCGCCGGTCGCCCGCGCCCATGGCATCCTGGTAGACCAGCAGCATATCGCGCAGGTCGTGCTCCAGTTCCTCGAACGATTTTTGCCGGATGCCCGCGAACGGCTGCGCGAAGGGTAGCCCGGTATCGCGCAGCAGGTGGCGCAGGTAAGTTTCCGAGATGGGCGCCAGGGCCAGCACCGCGGCCCGCCATTCCGCTTCGCCGATCGCCTCGATCCGCGCCGCCTCCAGGTATTCCCGCACGGCCTGCTTGCGGGACTTAGCCTTCGCCGGCATGGCGCGCTGAGGGCAGATAGTTTGGGAAGCGGCCCAGCAGGCCCCCATAGATCACGTGGCCGGCGATCATGGGACCGCGATGGGTATAAAGTGTTATGATCGGGTTGAGATTCCGCCACAGCAAAGCGAACGACAGGTAATACCAGCCGAGGCCGGTCACAACTCCGATCATGGTAATGCGTAGGCCGGGGCCGGGACCACGGCTGGCGAGGGCCAAGCCGAACAAAGCGCCGATGATCCCATACAGGATCAAATAGAGCGCCAGTCCAGCCACCGTCCGGGATGTAAATACGCCGCCCAGGGCCGCCTCGCCATAGAAAGTCGTAGCCATAGTGTTGGCAGCAGTCCAGATGGAATGGCTATACCAAGCCGATGCCAGTGAGAGCCATGCGAGCAGCACCAGTGCCGAAATGATGCCGGCTTCCAGTCCGGCCAGCAGGCAATCCGCCTCCCGCCCGGTGTGCAGGTTCTCACCATCGCCCATGAAATCAGCCTATACTGTCCTATTGGCAAAGGCAAAACCTCAGCGCAAATGAAACGTCGCGTAGTCATTACAGGAATCGGGGCGGTCAGCCCCAATGGAGTCGGCCGGGAAGCTTTCTGGGAGGCCAGCCGGAAAGGAGTCAGCGGTGTTCGCCGCATCACGCGCTTCGACCCCTGCGGTCTCGCCGTACAGGTCGCGGGCGAAGTGGTGGACTTCGACGAACTGCAATACGTCGACCCCAAGGACCGCCAGCATGTGTCGCGAGTGGTCCCGCTGGGCGCGGCCGCGGTGCGCGAAGCGCTGGAGGACGCCGGCATCGACTCCGGCTCGATGACCCGCGAGGAACTGCGTCACATAGGCGTGATCGTCGGCTCGGGCGGCGGCAGCCAGGAGTTCACGGAGGAGCAGTATCGCCTGTATTATTCAGGTAAACAGAAGCTCTGCAGCGTCTACACCATTCCGACCTCCACCATCGGCACGCTGGCCAGCGAAATTTCCATGCGGTTCGGCTTTCGCGGCATGAGCCACATCGTGTCCACCGGATGCACTTCTTCCACCGACGCCATCGGCTACGCCTACCGCAACATCCAGGCGGGCGTGCTGGATGCCATGGTGGCCGGCGGCGTGGACGCTCCCATCGCGCCTTTGATCCTGCGCGGGTTCATGATGATGCGCATTATGAGCACCGCCTGGAATAAGCAGCCCGAGCGCGCCTCGCGGCCGTTTTCGCGCGACCGCGACGGTTTCGTCATCGCGGAAGGCGCCTGGTTCTTCGTCATGGAGGACATGGAGCACGCTCGCGCCCGCGGCGCGCATATCTACGGCGAGGTAGCTGGATACGGCTCCACCTGCGAGGCCTTTCATCGCGTGCGCCTGGAAGAGTGCGGCGAGGAGCCGGCTCGCACCATGCAAATGGCCATGGAAGAGGGCGGCATCGGGCCCGGCGACGTGCAGTATGTGAATTATCACGGCACGGCCACCGAACTGAACGACCGCATCGAGACGCGCGCCATGAAGCTGGCCTTCGATGGCCACGCCTACAAGCTGGCGGGATCGTCGCTGAAGAGCTTGATCGGGCATCCGCAGGGGGCCTGCGGCGCGGCCGGTATCGCGGCCACCCTGCTGGCTATGCGCGACGGCGTGGTGCATCCCACCATCAATGTGGATGAGCCCGATCCGCAGTGCGACCTGGATTACATTCCGGAAGTCGGCCGCCGCATCGACATCGAGCATGCGGTGTCCAATTGCATCGCATTCGGCAGCAAGAACTCGGCGCTGCTGCTCCGGCGAATTTAGCTCAGCGCAGCTGCGACGCTTCGATCATCGCGCGGTAATGCTCCAATCCCGGCACTGGCATACCGGGCACCTTCGCCAGGTCGTCCCACCGCCGCAGCCGTACGGCTTCGCGGGCAAAAGGCCGCTGCTCGAATTCGTGGGCTTCGGCCGCGCTGAACGCCCCGCCCTGCAACTGCAGGCTCTGCGCGGATGCCGGTGACAGCAGCCTGAGATATTCGGGATCGCTGGCGCACAGGTAGCGCTTGGCATCCACATGCATGCGCACCGGCGCGGTGACCTGGGGTCCGAAGTATTGCGCCAGCCAGTGGTGACCCACGTCTTCGTGCCGCGCGTCGATACCCAGATCGGCGATGTGCTCCGGCAGGTCGTGGAGCAGGTGCCCGATATCGTGCAACAACGCGGCCACCACCAGCCATGGGGGCGCCTGATCTTGCTCGGCATAGTGCGCCGCCTCGAGCGCGTGCTCCAGTTGCGAGACAGGCTCGCCGAAGTAGGCGTTCCCGCCCCTGGCCGCAAAGATCTCGATGATCCTTTCGTCGACTCGCATTCTATTCAAGCCTCTTGCACCACGGGCGCGCGGCGCTGGTTGAGGAACAGTAGCGCAGCCGCTCCGCTCGATAATAGCGCGATGACCGCAAGCGTCAAAAAAGCTCCTTTCCAGCCGAATTGCACCGAAATGCGGGCTATGCTCTCGCCGGCCAGAATGCCGCCCAGGTAGCCGATGCCGTCAATGATACCGGACGAGGTGGCGCTGCCGTGCTTGCCGCCGAAGTCCAGGGCGATAGCGCCCGCCAGGTAAGCATATGGTCCGATAACCAGGAAGCCGACCAGTCCCACCAGGAAGGTAGGCAGTTCGCGCCCGCCGCCGGCGCGCAGCGTGCCCAAGGCGAGCAACGCCACCGAACTGGCCAGCAGGCTATAGAACATGATTGCGGAACGTCCGTTGCGCCCCAGCCGGTCGCTCAGAAACCCCGACAGAAACACCGCCACACCGCCGAAGAGCGGGAACACGGCGCTCGTTCCCGCAGCCTCCGCCTTGCTGTACCCCACCGCCTGGTAGAAGTATGTGGGGGTCCAGGTGTTGAAGGTTTCGCGGACCAGGGTGGTCCCCAACGACAAACCGCACACCAGCCAGAAAGCCGGGCTGCGGAACAGCGGCATCAGCAGATCGCGCAACCCCATGGGCCTCGGTGCGCTGCCCTTAGCGCCGAACAGATTCAGCGGGTTCACATCCGGCTCCTCGAAGCCCAGGCCGGCGCGCGATTCCTTCAGCAGCAGGAGATTGGCGATAAAGATCAGGGACAGGGTCGCCGCGGCCACCTGGAAAACGATGCGCCAGCTGAACCCGTGGCCGATAATAAACCCCATAAACTGGCGCGCGGCGGCGTCGCCAAACAGATAGCTCAGGCTGATGACGCCCATGGCGGCGCCGTAGGAAGAATACGAGAACCAGCGCGACGTAATCTTTACCATGCCGGCCCAGCCGGTGGATTGCACCAGCCGGTTGCCGATCCATGCCAGCGTGAAGATGGGCATGCCGCCGCCCAGTGAAAACAGCAACGTAAACAGAACTGAGCCGCCCATCCCTATCAGGAAGTTCCGCCTGCCGCCCAGGAAATCGGCCATGCCGCCCAGGAAGAACTTGCCAATCGCATAGGCGAACACTCCAATCGACGCGATTCTAGCGAGACGGATCATGGCCTGGTCGGGAGCCATGCCGCGCGCGGCCAGCTCTTCGATGAGCAGCGGCAGGCTCACGGAGAAATCCGAACGGCACAGATAATACCCGGCGTAGCCCAAGAACAGCAGCGCGATGGTCAGGACTTGCCAGGCGGTCAGACGCCGGTTCATGGGCGCTCGCCCCGCGCCAGGCGCTCTTCGATGGGATCGAGTTCGAGCTCGCTCACGCCGCCGATCACGTAATGCGCGCCGGCCTCGCGCAGCTGGCGTGTGGCGGCATCCAGGCGCGCGGCATGTTCGACAGCCGGCAGCGCGGCGAATTCTTCCGCGGTGAGCCCGATCATGTTGCCAGTGCGCGCGACCCCCACCGTCCACATACCCGCACTGAATCCTTCCTGGATGTCGCTGATGGTGTCGCCGACTTTCACCATGGTATGCATCGGGTAAGCCCGCAGGCGGATCGCGTTCAGGTAGCACATCCAGGGGAACGGGCGGCCGGCGATGGTGTCGTCGGGGCACAGGGCGCAGTCCGGCGCGTAGCCTTGCCGGGCGGCGGTGTCCAGCAGCAGGTCGAGCATGGGGCGCGTGTATCCGGTGGTGCTGCCGATTCGTATGCCCCGGGCGCGCAGGTCGGCGGTGATTTCGGGTACGCCTGGAATCACGGTGGAGTACGCGGCCAGGCAATCCATCTGCATGGGAATGAAAGCGGTGAAGAGATCTTCCACCTCGGCCTCGGCGGGCGGACTGCCGGATTTTGCGCGCAGTATCGCGCGGATGTGGTCCTTCTTGTGGACTCCCATGTCCCGCCGCGCTTCTTCTTCGCTCACCTGAATGCCCCTGGAGGCGAACAGCTTTTGCAGCGTGCGCACGGGCGCCAGGCTGCCGTGATCCACGGTGGTGCCGGCCCAATCGAAGATGACCGCGGTGATGCGCGCCATTAGAATCCCATCTCCCCGATAGTCTCCGCCGCCAGGCCGAACGATAGCGTCATCCCGGATCCGCCCGTGGCCGTGACCACGCGCACGTTTGGCGTGGGCGAGACCGACAGGAACGGCTGTTCCGGGTGTCTGCCGTAGACCCCGTGCCAGTGTTGAGCGATTTGCATATCGGGCGCCTGCAGAAAACCGCGGGCATAATTGAGGATCAGGTCGTCGATCTCGGCGCGATCGAAGGGATCCACCGCCGCGCCGTACTGGTGCGAGTCGCCGATGGTCAATTCGCCGCCGGCAGTCTGCGAGACCAGCACGTGAATCCCGAAGCGGTCGAGGTCGGGCGTTTCCGCGGCGATGCGCTCCGCCAGCGCCGGCAGTGTCTTGCACACGCGGAACGATTCATAGAAGCGCAGCGTCAGCCCGGCGGCCAGAGCAGGACCCAGGTGCCACTCCGCCGGCTGCCGGCCAGTGCGCATCATCTGGAGTTTGCAGCGGTTGACACCGCTGGCGCCGAAGACTGCCGGGTAAAGCGTTTCGAAATCGTGTCCGGTGCAGACGATGGCGGCATCCACGTTCCATTTTTCACAGCCGGCCTCGATCGCCGGCAGGTCGATCGAGCGGACCGCCGTGGCCCAGCGGAATTGGACGCCGTATTTCTCGGAGAGAAATGCGGGCAGGCGCGCCAACGCCACGCGCGGATCGACCGTGATTTCCGCGGGACTCCAGATCGCGCCCAGTAAGCCTTCCGCCCGCACGGCCCGGCCGCGGGCCAGCACATCCGCCGCGCTCAACCATTCGCACCGGTAACCCAGCCCGGGGGCTGCCGCGCAGAACTCTTGCGCCACGGCAGCTTCGTCCTGGCGATAGACCACATGCAGCGAACCGGTGGGGAAGTAGGCCAGGCGCGCAGCGTCCAGCACGTCCATCCACGTCTGGCGGCTTCGCAGAGCCATCTGGTGCATCCGTCCGGCGGGTTGTCCGATCGGCCAGATCATCCCGAAGTTGCGGACCGAAGCGCCGGCGGCTTGCGGGCTGCGCTCGAAGACCACCACCGAGCGTCCCCTGCGAGCCAGTGCATAGGCGTGCGCCACGCCCAGAATCCCCGCCCCGATGATGGCGACGTCCGCCCTGTTCGCGACCATGGATTCTAAAGCCTATCACCCATGCGGCGGCCGTGGCTCGTAAATGGCAGTGTGGAGCACGTGTTGCACTACCCGCCCGTCGCCGGCCGTCACCAGGATGTCCAACTCCACGAATTGATGACCCTTGCGCTCGAAGCGCTGCGCCACGCGGCCGCGCACGGCAAGTTCATCGCCATCGCGCGCCAGGCTGAAATGGCGGAGTTCGCTCGACACGTGAATCCAGGGCCCCAGCTTCACGTTCTCGAGCAGCACGTGGTTCGATAACGACAGCAGCGCCGCCGGGTGCAGGACGCCCTCCCGGTAGACAGTCAGCGGGTCATCCTGCTGTGACAGGAAGTCGTCGTCCGGCAGGCGCA
>DATGGM010000330.1:0-4813 GCA_035308525.1 Bryobacteraceae bacterium | reverse complement strand
GATTTCAGAACCCAGCATTTGCCAATAATTGGTAAACTTCGCGCGAAAATCGCCGGTCCACCGCCCGTTGGATAGCCACGGTAGTTGCACCGTGTACGGCCGGCCGAGCGCGGCACTCTTCCGGGCGGCGGCGATGTGTGCGTTCACCAGCGCGCTGATATCCAGCGTGTCGATCTCGATGGCGCCGGCGTCGGCCAGGCCCAGGCGCAGCAGGGAATCCAGCACCGCGAACGGCTGCGTGGTCTGCGGCGGATAGTAGTCCACGCCGTCCTGCTTATTGGCGAAATCGAGCCCCGGCCCCACAATCGCCACCTTGCGCACGCCGCCCGGCTTCAGCCAACCTTTGCCGGCCATGGCCTGAAGCTGCAAGTCCAGGTCATAATCCGGCCAGAGATTGGTGTCCAGCGAGATGCCCCGCTCCTGGAACATCTGAAACCGGTTAGTCTTCACCTGCTCTCGCGCCTGCAGAAAGTCTTTATGCATCCGCGCCAGGTTGTGCAACAGGTATTGTTTCACCGCCACCCGGTCCGCTGCCGTCTTCAGCGCGAATCCTTTACGCTCGAGGAAGCCGCGCATCTCGAGAAAGCCCGGATTCGCTCCGGGGGCCGCCAGGGCCTGTATCAGGTCGCGCGCGCGATGCTCCGCGAACGAATCCACCAGCGAGCTCTGGCCATACTTCAGGAAATACTCGTCATCGATGCGGTATTCCCTGGTGAACGTCACACCCAAGCGCAGGAGGTTGGTCAGCGTGTCTTCTTCGCCCGCATCCAGGCGCAGGCGCACGGCGGCATCCGCTCTCTTGAGCCACGTGTTCCATTGATCCGGGTTTAATCCGGTGCCGCTGAGGCCAGCGGGCAGCGCGCCGGGCATGGCCTTCAAGACCGGCTCGGCCGATTCGAAAGTGATGAATCGGGGGCTGGGTTGCGCCAGCGCACACCCAGATAGAACGATGCCGGCAAAGAGAGGCCGGGGCATCAGCCGGTGGCCGCCAGTTCGTACAAATACTCGACGTGCGAGCGCGCCGCCCCATCCATTCCCTGGATCCTGGGGTTAGCGGACTCGATCACGTAGTATTCATTCGGCGCATGCGCACCGTTGCCGTGACCCAGGCCGAAGTGGCCGGCGGGCAGACGCAGCGGATCGCCCGTGAAGACGAATCCCGGCCACGACCCGGCCAGCCGCGGCCACAGGATCGGATCGATCCCGGCCCGCCGGTAGACCGCCACCGCGGCCCGCACCACGGCGGCATCCGCGGGGGTAGTGGTCGGGTCGTAGCCGCCGGTGACGTTGACCTCGAGATCACCGAAGCCGCGCTTTTGAAGATGCGCGCGCAGCGCTTCCGCGGCGCCCGCCGCCGTCATGTCGGGAACCAGGCGCAAATCCAGCTTGGCTACCGCGCGATGCGGCAGAATGGTCTTGCCGCCCGGCCCGGTGTATCCGCCCACCAGCCCTTCGATGTTGACCGTCGGCCGGGAAGCCAGCAGCTCCAGTGATTCCAGCCAGCCCACGTCGTGTACCCAATGCTCGACGCCCATCTGTTTCTTAGCCACTTCCTCACTCTGCCGCCCGGCCGCCGTCCGGATCAGAGCCTTCTCCGCCGGCGTCAGCGGACGCGCCCGCTCCGCGAAGCCGTCAATTGCCGGCGTGTGGCCGTCGGGTCCCACCAGCGTGGCCAGCGCCTGCACCAGGTGCCATGCGGGACTATCCACGCGTGCCTCGTTGCTCGAGTGCAGATCCTGCTTCGGACCACGGCCCCACCGCTCGCCGCTCGATACCAACTCGGCTTCGACCACGCCCTTGGCCCCCAGCGTGATGGTCACGGTACCATCCAGCGCCTGCTGCGGCATGGGCATATACACGCCCGCGCACTTGCGGAACGCGGCCAGCACGTCCGGCCGGTGGACGATCTGCGGGAAGTGCGGCGAGCCGATCTCTTCCTCGCCTTCCGCCACGAATACCAGGTTCACGGGCAGCTTGCGTCCCGCCGCGCGGAAGGCGTGCAGCGCCGCCAGGAACGTGGCTTCCGGTCCCTTTTGGTTGACCGCGCCGCGGCCCACTACTACTTTGCCCAGTCCCGGCTTATCCACCAGCCGCGCTTCGAACGGCGGCGACGACCACTCCGTGGGGTCTACCTGCTTCACGTCGTACATGAAGTAGATGCCCATGGTGCGCGGGGCTCCGGCATCCAGCGTGGCGAAGACCCCCGGCTGCCCGTCGCTCGGAATCTTGGTCACCTGCGCGAAGCCGGCTTCGCTCAGCATCTTCATCATCAGGGCGCAGCCCTCCTGCATACCCCGGTTCTCGGCGGCGATGGATGGCTGCGCGATCCATGCCTGCAGCCGCGCGACGGACTCGTCGTGACGCTTCTCTATCTCGGCAAACAGGGGCTTCAGGTCCGCGGCTTCCGCCGCCCGCGCCTGCCGCCCGGCGGTCACGGCGACGCCTCCGGCAACCACACTCTGCATGAAAGCTCGTCGATTCATGGACAACCCTCCCGCAATATCCCCACGATTATAGCCATGCCGGGGGTCCTGCTGGTACCGCGTCTGGCCCCGCTCAACCTCGTCACCGCAGGACCGCCGGTGCTAAGCTTCTGGCAACAGCACCGCTATGCAGACTGACACATCTTCAATTGCCGGCATGATCGTCGCCCAGCCCTCCGACGCCCTGGCCCTGGCGGCGCCCGCCTTCCGTATGAGCTACGGCCACCTCAATCGATACTCGGCATTGCTGGCCGAGGCTTTGCAGATGCTCGGCGTGGGCACGGGCACACCCATCGGGGTGTTTGCGAACCGCACGCCTGCCGGCGTCGTCGGCGCGCTGGCCGTGCTGAAGGCCGGTGGTTGCTACATCCCGCTCGATCCGGCGAATCCGCCCGAGCGTCTGGACTACATACTGCGCGACACTAGCCCGCCGTTCGTCCTGGCGGAGCGTGATATAGCCAATCGCCTGCCCAAAGGTAAGTGGAAGGTCATTCCGCTGGATGACGCGCCGCCGTCGTTTAGTGAGCCGCACGAGCCTCGGGCACAGGTTGCCGCGCCCGTGCCTGACAGCCTCGCCTGTATTGTGTATATCTCCGGCCCCAAGGGCCACCCCCTGGGCGTCGAGATCACCCACGCCGGCCTGCTCAACCTGATCCGCTGGCACCAACGCGCGTTCCAGGTTTCCGCCGCCGATAATGCCAGCCAGATCGCCGCGCCCGGATCGGATGCCGCGGTCTGGGAGGTGTGGCCCTATCTGACCGCCGGCGCCAGTCTTTACTTTCCGGACGAACGCTCCCGCCGCTCGGCGCCGCTCCTGCGCGACTGGCTGGCCGACGAATTCATTACCGTGGCTTTCGCGCCGGCAGCCCTCTCCGGGCAGCTGATGGCGCTGGACTGGCCTTGCACCACCGCGCTGCGCTGTCTGCTGACCAGCGGCAACGAGCTCCGTCAACAGCCGCCCGCACGCCTGCCCTTTGCGGTGATGGGCACCTATGGTGCGACCGAAGCCACCGCCGTGGCGGCTTCCTGGATGGTGGCGCCGTGCTCCACTCCAGGCGAGTTTCCAACTATCGGCCACCGCATCGATAATGCCCGGCTGATGATCCTCAACGAATCGTCCGAGGCGGTGCCCGATGGCCTGCCGGGCGAGCTCTGCATCGGCGGCCCGGGCGTCGCGCGGGGGTATTGGAATCAGCCCGAGTTGACCGCCGCTAAGTTCGCTTCCGATCCCTCCGGCGCGGACCCACGAGCCCGGCTGTTCCGCACGGGAGAGCTGGCCCGCCGCCTTCCCGACGGCCACATTGCCCTTCTTGGCCGGCTCGACGACCAGATTTGCGTGCGCGGCTGCCGCGTGGAGCCCGCCGAAGTGGAAGCCGCACTCAGCGCGCACCCGGAGGTCGCCGGCAGCGCGGCGGTGATCCGCCACGACTTGCCCGGCGGCCCGCTCCTGGTGGCTTACGTGAAGCCGCTAGGTGATGATGCGCCTTCTCCGGCCGCCATCCAGGAATGGCTGCGTGATCGTCTGCCGGAATACATGGTTCCGGCCGCTATTATCAGCCTCCGCGAGTTGCCACTGACTCCGTGCGGCAAGTTGGATCGCACTTCATTGCGCCGCGCTTCGCCCGCCGTCTCGATGCTGGACTCCGTCCTGGAGCGAGCCGGTCTCTCCGCAAATTAGGCTGGCGCCGGCGCAAGCTCCACTTCCCAGATGCCCTCGAAGTCGGCGAAGTAGGCTTGCACACCAACGCCTGGTATGGCGTTCCGCAAGCATTCGGCCGCGCGCTGCAGCTCTCCCTCCAACTCGCGGGCTTCCCGGCGGGCATCGCCGCCGAATGCACCAGCCAACCCGCCGTAGGCCCCGCAGTCTGAGTGCGCCATCAGTATCGCCAATTTCGTGTCGTGGAGGCGCATAGACGTACGAATCTGCCCCAGGACGAACTCGCGGTCCGTCTCATGCTCGGGCGATGACAGGCACTTCGCACCGCCGGCAACCTTGATTGGGTCCGCGTTGCCGATCCCCAGACGCTTGAGAAACTTGGTGAAACCCAGGTGGAAACGGTCGTCGAAACACCACACCACCGCCGCGTCGCAACGGTACTTGTCGCGGGGAGCATCGAAGTGAAAAACCTTCTTCATATTCAACCCAAGGTACGCAAACTGCGCGCGGCGCGTTCCCCCTGCAAACTCAAGCCAGCATTCCCCGGATCACGTTGCCGCCGAAATCGGTGAGCTTCTCGTTGCGGCCGTTATGCAGGAACCAGAGACGATTCTGGTCGAGCCCCAGCAGTTGCAGGATGGTGGCGTGGAAATCCCGCATGTGGTAGCGCTCC